>JAFCZD010000669.1 GCA_019314525.1 Deltaproteobacteria bacterium | reverse complement strand
GCCCGGGTGTCGACGGCCCGGGTGTCGACGGCCTGAGCGAGCAAGTCTCCACTGGCGGACGTGTTCTGCGCGGGGACCTCGAGGTCAGCGAAGATCGCGAGCAGTTGATTGTTGTCCACCGAGGTGATGGATCCGTCGCCGAGGGCGAGCTTGATGCCCTGAACCTCCGGCAACTCGATGGGATCGAAGCCGCTGTTGAGGAAGCCTGTGGCGATGCCGATGAGGGTGGGGAAGACCGCCGCTAGCTTGACGGGGTCTTCAGCGAGCAGCTCGCTATTTTCCACTCGGACATCGTGCAGGGCGTCTTTGAGGCTGCCGATGATGAAGGCCAGGCGCCCCTGCTCATCTGCGCGCATCAAGAGCGGGAGATCGAGGTCGCCGATGACAGAGAAGATACGCACATAGCGCTCATCGATCATGGCGTAGATCTCCATCACCATCTCTTCGGCCAGCACACGTAACAGGGGCTCGTCGATGACCTCTTTGCCGCTACCATCCTGCCGCGTCGTGCCTTTGCCCAGGGCCAGCCTCGGAGGCTTGCGTGGGCGGATGGAGACGCGCACAGGGACGACTCGGTTAGCGGTGAGGCGGCCGAGGGAGGGAACGAGCAGTTGGAAGATACCGCTATTGAGCGTGGGCATTTCATAGGTGGTGATGTCAACGCAGAGTCCGCCGCTGCTGTAGAGCCCGTAGGCTAGATGATCGAGCGCTACCCGGTGCAGCCCGATACCCACGTGGAAAGGCTGCCCATCGGGTCGCTCATTGCCAGCAAATACCTCGGAGGGCGCGAGAGGACCTCCTGGTGGCACCTGGCAATCGACGTCGTCACGGCTGCAGTCTGGTACGCAGGGGTCATGCGCCACAGGGCGAAAGCCGGTGAGCGCTCCGCTGGAGACACCACCATTTTCCACCTGGGTCGAGCCACCTGCCCACACGAAGGTGTCTAGCTGCCCGTTGCTTGAGGTCATGCCCTGGAGTAACGAAGCCACGTCCAGGCGCGTCGCCATGCCCAGAGGCACAGCCTCTAACATCTCATCAATGGCAGACTCCACGGGGCTGGCGAGCATGTTCTGCAGCACGCCCTTGAAAAAGGGGCAGACCCACTCTGCGGCGATGCAGGCGTCGACGGGGCACCAGAAGGGTGGGTTGGGGAGCCTGCAGTCGGGGTGGTAGATGTCGAGGTCACCGCATTGGAAGTTGCTGAAGGTGAGCGAGTTGGATTTCACCTCGAGGCGCTTGTCCGCGCCGATCGTCAGATCTATCGCGATGTCGAGCCCTACTGTGGGAGGGGTGGGGTTGGCGAGGGTATCGAATTCGATGGAGCAGAGCTTGGAGGTGATGAAGAGGTTTTGCTCCACGTCGATAGCGGTGGTTTGCACTTTGGTGTTGAGACGCAGCTCGACGGTTCTGGGCTCCTTGGGGGTGATCTTCACCGAGACGATGTCGAGGGTCGCCTCACAGGCGTTGCCACGGCAGCAGACTTTGGTGGCGGAGTCGCAGCTGGGCGGGATGGGGAAAGCCACATCTGTGCCTAAAACCCCAGTGATGAGCGGCACAAAGTTCTTCTCTAGGTACTCGACGCCATGTTGGCTGATGCGAAACTGGCCGCCCCCCCCAAGCGCCTCCGCGCTGGGGAAGCCCCCCGGTATGGGCGTGTCTCCACAGCCAGCGCAGCCACCACCCTCACTGCCACACGCGGCGAGAGCTAGAAAAAAGGCCAACATGCCAGGGCGGCGCAGGCCGTTGAAACGACACAGAATAGACAAAAAAGCCATCACCATCGACCTCCGAGCAACTTCCGGCTGAGCGATCCTAATGTAGCGGGTGACCGCCATGGCGTCCAGGCAGCCATCAGAGCGGCTAAGAGGGTTTAAACGTTGGATTTCTACCTCGATTCGTGGGAGCGGGGGCGTATAATGGCCGCGATGAGACTATCGCCAAGGGAGCTTGAGCCAACACCAGAAGCGCCACGAGATGTTGACGCAGGTTCCTCTCGTATCGCCCGACGCGAGCTGCGAGAGGCCTTGGTCGTCTTCTTTCTGGTGACTCTCGCTTGTGCGCTGCTTTGGCAATTGCGTGGCGCCATTCCCCTGGTGGGGCGTTTTCTCCACGATCTCATCGCCAGCATTTTTCTTCTGGTGCCGACAATTTTGCTTACCCGACAGAAGGAGGACTTCGCTGAGTATGGGCTGGTCTTTCAGCCTGTGGTGCGTGGTTTGCTCTTCTTTGCGGCGCTCTCTGCTGCGGTATTTCCAACCTTCTGGCTTGGCTTCGTCACCTATTATGGCGTGGTTTGCCGCAGGGAGCGGGCCGGCATGGCGACGCTCTCGGTGTACCGTCGTATGTGTCGCAGCTATGGCGCTGGCTTTCGTCTCGCCCGCTTGCAGTCGGGCTGGCGCTTTGCCTGGCTCTCGTTGATTCAGGTGGGGGTGGTGGCGCTCCCGGAAGAGTATTTCTTCCGTGGCTACATCCAGACCAAGCTTGAGCGTGTGTGGCCACCACAGCGACGTTGGCTGGGTGGAGGCCTGGGGCGGGCGCTGCTGATAACGTCTTTGCTCTTCGCGTTGGGACACGTCTTGGTCGACTTGAACCCTTTACGTTTCGCTGTGTTCTTTCCGTCTCTCGTTTTTGGTTGGATGCGTTCGGCGACAGGATCAATCTTGGCGCCCGTGCTTTTCCACGCCACGAGTAACTTGGTGAGCGATGTGCTGCATCGCGGCTACTTTTGATGCGAACCTTCTGATTCGGCATTTCTCTAAGATGTCGCGAGGTAGAAGATGGCAAGCAACATACAAGCTGATGGCGCCGATCTGGTGATTTTGCAGGCCCTGCGGACGGCTGAGGAGGGTGTCTATGTCTCGGGCAGCGAGCTAGCCGAGCTCTTGGGGGTCTCCCGCGCCGCGGTGGGCAAGCGCGTGGCGCTGCTGCGCGAACAGGGGTGGACCATCGACGCCGTGCCGCGCCTTGGGTACCGCTTGGTGGAGGAGCCGGACAGCTTGCATCCCCTCTGCGTGCTTGGCCTTCTACGCACCCAGGTGCTCGGTCACATCTATCGCTTCGTCCCAGAGGTGGAGAGCACCAACGCTGAGCTTTCACGTTTGGCGGCAGAGGGTATGGCCACAGGCGCGGTGCTCGTGGCAGATCATCAACGCGCTGGACGGGGGCGCCTCGGTCGACGCTGGGA
>JAFCZD010000668.1 GCA_019314525.1 Deltaproteobacteria bacterium | reverse complement strand
GAAGTACAAATCGTCGTCTCTGGGCGCGCGGCTGAGTACCTTGGTCGGCGCTATCCAAACGTGGGGCGCATCGAGGGCCTGAAGATGGTCTTCGAGGACAACACCCTCGATCGGAGCCGCACGGTGTGGGAGTTCATCAAGGGCCTCCCAACGCTCTTGCAGGAGAACTATCAGAAGTTCTTGGAGCTAGGGGAGAGCTTCGACCCCGACGCGGTGATCAGCGACTTCGAGACTTTCAGCTACCTCTTCGGCAAGCAGCATGAGCTCCCTATCCTCTCTGTGGACAACATGCAGGTGATCAATCGCTGTCAGCTCGAGGTTCCCCTCGATGAGCACGGCACGGATTTCCTCACCGCAAAGACCGTGGTCAAGACCAAGCTCCCCGGCTGCTTTCACTATCTGGTCACCAGCTTCTTCTTTCCTCCGGTGCGCAAGAAGCGAACGTCGCTCTTCCCACCCATCCTGCGACGCCAGATCCTCGAGGCGCCCAAAGAAGAAGGTGACCACCTCCTCGTCTACCAGACTACCACGAGCAATGAACACCTGATGAGCGTCTTGCAGACAGCAGGCATCCCTTGCCGCGTCTACGGCCTTGGAGAAGGACGCGAGGGCCTGGTGGAGCGCAAGCCCTTCTCAGAAGAGGGCTTCATCGAGGATTTGGCTACTTCACGGGCGGTCCTGGCTACAGGCGGCTTTTCCCTGATGGGTGAGGCCGTCTTTTTGGGTAAGCCGCTGCTCGCCGTGCCCCTCGAAAAGCAGTTCGAGCAGACCCTCAACGCCCTCTACCTGGAGAAGTTGGGCTACGGCGCTTACTGCGAACGACTCGAGGAGGCGGCGCTCAGCGCTTTCCTTGCCAACCTGGACACCTACCGCGAGACCCTCGCCGGCTATCAGCAGGACGGGAACGCGAAGATCCTCGAGGCCATCGATGCGTTGCTCGCAGGGATCGAAGAGGGCCGCGAACGTCCGGCGTAACTAAGCGTCCGCTAAGCGGATCCGCCGGACTGTCTCGATGGCGTGACTCGCGCGTTTCACGATGCTCTTGAGGATGCGAGCGCGCTTGGCGATGCGGGGCACCCTGGTGGCCGCTGGCGTGTACACGAAAGCGTCAAGCCAAGCCTCTGGGTGGGGCTGTCGCAGAACACCGGAGAGATCGAAGAGCGCGAGATCGTCGACGCCGCACCCTCGTGCCACGGCCACATCATCACTGAGCTCTGCCACCCAGCGGTAGGGGCGCTCGTCGCCCAAAGCGCCCACGCCCACGCTTCCAAGAGACAGGCTCGCGCGTTCGTTCCACTGGGCGCGCGCTGCCCGCGCCGTCTGAGCGAGCAGAGAGACCGCCACGCGTCTGCTGAGCAGGCCTTTGGAGTAGCCTGAGAAAAGCGAGGTGTAGGCCATGAAGCTCAGCGCGTCGAAGGGCAAGTCATCGATGGGCGTGCCAAGCAGCCATTGCCACGCCGAGCGATGGCGCTGATCTCCCAAGAGCATGGGATTGACCACCCCCAGGCATTTGCAACCGCGAGCACCCAGGTCGGCCGTCAACGCTCGCAAGGTCTCCTGACCCTCCGTGTGAGCCTCAGGACGCGCTCCAGCCGCGCTCTTCAGCCCTAAGACATCACCCGCCACGAGACGACGGAGCAAGTGGATCGGCGGCTCAAGATCAAGGGCGATGGTCTTCGCTCCGTGCGATGCGTCAACGACTCGCCGCACGAAATCCGAGAAGACACCCGCGTTGAAGGTGCTGCCCCATCGGCCGTCGTCATCATTGACCATGGGCCACAACCCCACGTCCATGCCAGCGTCCGCATAGGCCTCAGTGAGGGCGCTGAGGTCGCCGAGGCTGGAAGGAGTAACCGCCACGAGTGGTTGGATTCCCCGCCGAAACAACATCTGCATCACGTGCTGCGATCGCAGGGTGTCGTAGGGGACGAACTCGCTCCAGATGCGACGCATTGCCCCGTATTCGCGTGTCCTCTGCATGGACGTCAGTGAGCCGTCAAGGCACCACGACCTGCAGCTTGCGCAACCAGCCAAGCTCAGGCCGTGAGATGTCCGCCAACTCGACGAGCGTTCCATCCACCCGGTACTTCATCAAGCGTTGATGGTCGGCGAGCAGCAGCTCGTCTGAGCCGGGGATTTGCCCAATCGCCTCGATAGCACCCTCCGGATAAACCCGTGGAACGGGTGACCCAAACTCGGCGCAGGCGGCGAGGTCTCCGCCTGCACAGACCACCATGCGCGCTGTGCCGCCCCCCCCAGGGTGCAGGGGGGGCACATAAAGCCGACCCTTGGCATAGAGCAGCGTCCAAGCGCTCGAGCGGGTGGTCCCCCCCACCGTGGTCAGCTCAAACCGTTGAGACTCGGCCCACACATCGTCCGCTCCCCGCCGGAGCTTGCGCAGCAGGCCCCGCTCGTCGCTGTTGGCGTCCGCGTCGACGATGATGATCTCACCTGGCCCCGTCGCCACACAGTCGGACATATGATAGGTGGTCGACACGACATCACGCAGATAACTCCCTGATGCGGCGTATTCTGCGACCTGCCCTTGCCCATAAGACGAGACGATCAGGTGCCCATCGCTGAGCACACACAAGCCCATCACGTCTGAAAGTTCACCACCGACACGTCCCGTCAGCGTGATCGCCTGCTCTTGCACCATCAACTCAGAGAAGCGCCATAACTGGTTCGCGTTGGTGTAGCTCCCGAGAAGGAAGCTGGACCCCACCTGAGAAAACGCTCGCAGGCCTGAGCCGAGAAACGGGTTATCGGTGAGATCATAGACGCCGTCGGCCACAGCGACCTCACCGAGGAGGTCCGCATCATAGGCGGCAACAATGGAGTGTGTGCTCTCTTGAATGCCAATTAAGACGCGCACCCGTGATGGCGCGCTGTCTGCGGTCAGGGTCAGGTCCACGGTCACATCAGCGAAGGACTGCACATCTTGGCTTTGACCGACGGAACCGTCACCGAAAGCGCCGGCGGATTCATCAGCCAACGTATCCACCTTCAGAGCATCTGGTGTGTGAAGACCCTCTACACGTACATCATACGAGCGAGCATCGGGCGAGCGGGCATCAGGCGAGCGGGCATCGGATATCGTCGACGGCGCCAAGAGCACGCGTTCTTCCGAAAAGCCAAAACGGGTACAGGCAGACACAGCAAGGAGCAGGCCACACGCCAATATTAACGCA
>JAFCZD010000184.1 GCA_019314525.1 Deltaproteobacteria bacterium | reverse complement strand
TCCTCGCTCGAGACCAGCTTCAGCATATCCTCATAGGTCACCAAGGAGGATTCAGCGGGGTAGGCGTGCAGATTCAAGCTGAAGCTCGCGGGGAATTGCGATCCCACAGAGGAGTTTTGGATGCTGACGTCGTTGGTGGCATCTTCGTGCAGCCAGAGCAGCGCGACTTGGGCGTCGGTCGAGGGGTTGGCGGCCCCAGTCGCTAAGGTGACGGTCCCTTTGAGCTCAAAGATACTGCGTCCCTCGTAGCTTGAATCTTCCAAGGCATCGCAGGCTGAGATGCCTAGCACAGCGCTGGCCAAAATGAATAGGCGTAGAGCGTTTTGATAAGGATGCATTTCTTACTCCTGGGTCATCAAGAATGCGCTACTACCTTTGACACAGCAGCCGCCGGCTGTGAGAACCCACATCTTAGAGACCCTCAAAAAACCCATCCTGCGCCCACACCCAGCGTAGGCGCAAAGCGCACCCCACTCTGCAATCCCAAGAGCACACGACCCCGCAGGGAGAGCGCCGGCACCCAATGACTGCCCACCGGCAGGGCCAGTCGCACCAAGGGACTGAGGGCTACCGCCATGGACGCCCGTCCCCCTCCCGTCTCTACCCCGCGCCGTGTCCCATTGAACTGCTCCAACAAAGCGAGGCCTTCTAGCGAAAGGCCAAAGGAGAGCAGCAGCGGGCCGAGGGAGAGGGGATGTGTGATTTCGGCGGCGAGGCCCAGCTGATGGAGATCGAACTGGATGAATTCGTTAGCGGCGCAGGCATAGCCATAGCTCAGGCCCAAGGAGAGGGAAATGGATCTCCACTCCAATGAGGCCGAGACGCGCGCGCCCCAAAGGGGGCCGAAGCCATGCAGTGCCGCTATTCCGGCTTCGAGGTCCCAGGCGACGTGGGGCCTCCTTTGGCGGTCTCCTTCACCCTTGCGGATCAAGGCGATCAAGGGAATCGAGCGTGTTGCTACGCGATCCAAAGCGAGCACAGAACCTGGTTGCAACTCCAATGAGGCTTCTCTTACCTGCTTCGCTGTGGCGATACGCAAGCGATAGGAGCCTGCTGGAACCACCAACGTGGCCCTCTGAGCGAGAGAAAGCTCTGCCTCCAGATATCCGGTCTTGCCGTTGAGGAGATAGGCTACGCCGGCCTGGGGCCGCACCACCTTGAGTTGGGCACCTTCTTTCGTCCCCTTTCTTTGTTCGCTGAGAGCGAAGACACCGCTCCCGGCCATATCGAGGCGAAAGGAAGGATGTTGAGAACCGGTGGGGGAGCCGGCGGTGGCATAGACCGTGCGGTCGTGGGCGAAGCGAAAGATCTCTTCCACCGTAACCTTGCCATCGTGGTTTCCGTCAGCAGCACCACGCAGCCCGGTCACGAGATAGTGGGTAAAAAACGACCCCGCCAGACGACTCGACTCGAGGGCATCTTCCCCGGGGGCGGATGAGGTCAAGATCAACTCACCCTGGGCGGGATGCGGCCGCGGGCGGATCAGACGAACGGGACCCGAGCGACGCAAGCCCTTTCGGGTCAGTGCCCCACTGCGACAACCGTCAAGCATGAAGACGCGCACCAAAGCACTGGTTGTCCGGGCCGCGGTGAAGATCTCCTTGAAGCTGAGGCGCTCCGGTCCAAGGTGAATGGCTTGGCTGTCCATATGGCCAGAGATATAGATCAGCAGGGCGTCCCCTGGCTTTACGCGACCTCTGCCAAGAGTCCGCAGGGCCTGACGCACATCCCCAGGCGAGGGGTCCACGAGAGCCACAGCATGGGCCGGCTGCACCCCACCCAGCTGAAGCAAAACGTCCCGCAGGCGCTCAGCATCGCGTTTGGCGTAGCGCAGGGTCGCCTCTCCCGCCATGCCGCGATGAGATGCGATGGTGAGCAGATGCCGATTGGCCTCACAGGGAGCGCTAGACAGCGCGATGATCAGCTGAATGATGTAGGGCACACAAAATGAGAAGCCAAAGCGCATAAGACACAATTTCTCCCTGGGCATTTGACACACGTCCTCGCCAGGATGAGAACCTGCAAAGAACTCCTGCGAAACTTTGTTGTCGATTTTTGCTTCATCCAGTTCACAAGGCCCCTGAGCTGCGACCACCCCTCAAGAAAAGAGGAAAGCGTGGTTCTCATAGCGCTGCTCACTTGTGTCCAAAACCTCAGACACCTAACCGACGCAGCATCGCGTCAAAGGAGTTGCTTATGTCCATGCTAAGTCTCGTGAGAACCCAATCCTTTTGGTGTGTGTCGTTGGTCGCAACCACCCTCGCCCTCAGCGCGTGTGGCTCCGCAGAGGTCAGTAAGCAGCAGGCAGCCATCGATCGCGACGGAAACGGATTGTGCGACGAAGCAGAGAATATGGAGAAGATGGTGATGCCACCACCCCCAAGCGAAGCCATGCTTGCGCCATCGGGCTCCTCGTTGAAGCTCACGGTGAACATCGCCAAAGGTGTGGCGCTTCCTCGAGATGGTCGGGTCGCGCTGCTGATCTCTATGCCAAGCATTGGCGAGCTGTCCATGACGGGAGAACCACCCCTGAGCTTTGAGCTCTTCAGCACACCCTTGCCGCAGACATTGCCTGGGCCTGTGGACGTAACACTCCAGGAGCTGCCCAAGGATCTCGTCGATCAGATTGCGGCGGTTTATGCATTCATCGCAGGAGAAGAGACCACAAACCTCAGCATCGCGGCCCAGGTCATCGTCTATGACGATCACAATGGGGACGGTCACGGGGAGATTAGCGATGACTATCTCGTGCCACCCTCAGACCTAGACGATCCCAAAGCCAACGACGCGTTCATGGTTCTGCAGGAGCAATGGCAGGCGACCTATGGCCAGCTGGATTTTGTGCATTTATCAAACCCAGCGGATCCCAAGAATGAGGTCATCAGCCAGACCAATATCTCCCTGATCTATCGTGTAGATCAGCGCCAGTTCGAGGTGGTCTCCGAGGCCACCACCTGCCAGCAAGAAGAGAGCGGGACGAACTCCTGCAAAGTCTGCTCCTCCGTATCCACGGTCCTCGACCCCAGCGAGCGACAAGCGATCACCATCGGATGGGCGCTTCCCCGCAGCTAAGTCAGCCTGACGCGATCTGTCGCATGCCCTGGAGCAGGGGGACTCTCCGCCTCCGAGGCCGTCCGAAGCGCGGCTCACCACGGACCGCTACAAAGCGCGGCTCACCACGGACCGCTACAAAGAGCCGCCCAAGACAGCACATCGGCAACCTTCCACTCTGTGATTCCCGCGAACGCGCGAACGCGGGAATCGAGTCTTCTAGATCCGTTGGATGGCGCGGAGTGTCGCAGAGCGGGGGACCATGCCCCATGGGTAGGCGCCACGCGACAGTTGGGAAGCGTAGAGTGTCGCACAGCCGGTGGATCGTCGGTGCGCTAACCTTGCGGACCGCCGGCACCTACTCACGCGCCTTCGAGCGAGGTGACACGAAACTGACGGCCCGTAGCGACAACGATCTCCTGGTGCTCTGCCTGAACTCGGATGGTGGCGTGAGTTGGGCGCGGCTTTGGCGGCCAGGGGACGCCAAAGCGCCCTCGAGAGGCAGAGAGCCTGTGCCGCGGCGGTGGG
Source organism: Deltaproteobacteria bacterium (assembly GCA_019314525.1). Classification (GTDB taxonomy): domain Bacteria; phylum Myxococcota_A; class Polyangia; genus JAFCZD01. The sequence goes on along the minus strand of JAFCZD010000184.1, from coordinate 14,610 downwards.
CCCGCTGCTCGAACACGGTGCATCGGTAGATATCCGAACCAAGAAGGGGCTCACCCCGCTACATATTGCCCCGCGCTATGCGAGCGAGTCGGTCATCGAGGTGCTGCTGGAGCCCCGGCGACTGGGCCCATGGCGAGATCGCCGCTTCCAACCACAGCGAGGGCTGGAGCGACATCGTTCGCCCCCTACTTCTCGATGGCTATATCGAGCTGGATACCGCCAAGCGGATGATGGAGTCAGCCTGCAAAGCCGCGCTCCGCATCATCAACGCGGGCTTGTCGTGCCCAAGCCGGTCGAGAACCATCTGCCACCGAAGATCGACGACCGTCATCTCCACGGCGTCCGCATCCGACACGCGCAGATAGAGCTTGCCCTGGGCGAGGCGCCTGGTCTTGCGCTGCGGAGGTAAGGACGGCAGGCCGAGGTGGTCGAGGATCTTGGACACCACCTCTCGAGGCCACGCCGATCGTCGGTGGAGACAAAGGTGGCGGCGTGAATCGAGAACCCCTCCTCGGCGATGGCGAGCTGCAGCGCGGAGGTGTCGTCTTCGACGGCTGCCGCGCCGAATAGGCGTTGGTATCTACTGCGACGGTGCATTCGCCCGACCGCATCCCGCTACTTGTTTCCGTCCCCGCTGACCGCTATCACAGAGCGGTGAAAAACACTGATCAGCCCACTCCCTTTCTTGCCTTTCGTCGCTTCAACGATCCAGAGCTACAGCACCTCTGCCGGCTCAGGGCGCGCATCGGTACCCGCGCATCGGATTTCTTCTCTGGTGATGGCTTGCCCGACCGCTTGGTCCGTGCGCTCGCGGCTCGGCGTGCGTTGCCTATCAAAGAGGTTTTTGAATCCTTCGAGTTCTTTGAGCGCGTGCGCCGCCGCATGCGCGCTCCCCATCTGGCGGATCTCTGCTGTGGCCACGGTCTGACCGGCATGCTCTTTGCGATTTTCTCCCGTCAGGTGGAGCATGTGACCCTGGTGGACCGCCGCCGCCCTTCGAGCCATTCCCTGATATTTGAGGCTTGCGTTGAGGTCGCACCCTGGATCAAAGATCGGGTGCACTATTTGGAGAAGCCCATCAGCGAAGCGGTCTCAGAGCTGCCTCAAGGGACTTCGGTGATCGCAGTGCACGCCTGTGGTAAACGCACCGATGCCTGCATGGAGATCGGCATCCAGCTGCAGGGAAAGCTGGCGGTGATGCCCTGCTGCTATTTCGGCATGGGCCAGCAAATACCGCAGGCGGTGGTGGAGGGGATCGGCCGGGAGCTTGCTACCGATGTGCACCGCAGCTACGCCCTTGAGCGGGCGGGTTATAAGGTGCACTGGAGTGCCATTCCGGCTGCCATCACACCCAAACGACGCATCCTGATCGGGCTACCGGGCAAGAAGGCTCCGGCTATTCTAACCAGCTAGACCGCGCCCCTCTTAGTGCTGGTATTCGTAGGCACCGATATCGATCACGTTGTTGGAGATGCGGGGGTTGCCATCCAGGTCCGTGGTGAGCTTGTCGACGTTGTTATTGCCGTGGTCAACGCACACGGAGGATAAGAAGAATAACCTTCATTTTGGTGGGTGATGTCGAGTATCGAGGCGAAAACACGAGCCAGGAGAGCAGCCTAGCGCATCCGGTAGGGGCTCTTGGGCTCTGTGAGCGACGGCGGTTCGGCAGTTAGGTGCTTGGTCGCCTCCCCGACCGCCAGCGCGCAGGCGGGGCTCTCATCGAAGGTGGCACGAGGCAAGAGCATGCGGTCCGCGGGCCAACGAGTGGGACCGCTTCCACCCTGTGGCCAAGCGCGAAACCTTTGGGGTGAAGCATCGTGCATTCTGTGTATCCGTACAGGTGTTGATGAAAAACACCCGCTCCCCAGCTATCGTATGGGCTTCAAGCCTGGGCTGGGCACCCTCGCCAACTTGCTCATCCGTAGCGTCACAGATGACTTCGCTTTTGCTGAGCGAGAGCAAATCAAGGTCATCAATCGGCTCCATGCCCAGATCGTTGATGAGGGTCACCAGGCGAAACGGCAGGACAACGCCCTTTTCGAGCGCGACTTTGACGTGCGTGACTATCAACCCATCGATGTCAAGGTGATCACGCCCTCGATCAAGCCCTCATCGACCCGCCCCAAGGCCCGTTGGTCATTTGTCCTGGTTCGATCGGGGCTTCATCGCCGAGTTGATCGCCCTCGGCTATCAGGATGCTGAGCGGCAGCGGCAGCGGGACTCATTGCGGGACTTCTTGGCCTGATTCGTCGACGACATCGGGATGTTCAGCGAACGCGGAGAGCATTTGGGGCTCGACGAACCAGCGAGCGTGCCCGCAGTCACGGCAGACGCGCATTCGCAGGTGTGCCAGCGCCGAGCCGCTATCCGGGGTCAGCTTATCAACGCGCAACATATGCGTGCCTGCACACTCAGCGCAGTGCAGCTGGTTGCTAGCTGTAGGATGCTCACCAGCACCTGTAGCTGGGTGTTCACCAACGCCGCCCAGCAGTAGGGTGGTTTGCCCAACCCGCACTTCATCACCGTGGGTGAGTCTGGCTCTGTTGATTGGTGTCCCGTTGAGGGCAGTTCCTGACGAGCTGCCCAGGTCGACGATGGTCATCTGGCCAAACTCATCGATCTCGATCACCGCATGCATTCGTGAGACCTCGTTATCCCCCTGGATGCACAGGTGCGCCGAGGAGAGCGTTCCAATCTTGATCGTGGTGTTATCAACGCTCTCTTGGCGTGTACCACCAGGTCCTCGAATCCAAAAAGGGATGCCAGGTGCAGAGGGTGTGTCAGGCGGTGGGGGTTGTGCATCGCGATAGGGTCCCACGGCTTGTTGATCATTCGTGGGCAAGCTCAGGACATGGCTGACAATCGCTGGTAGCAGCTGAGCATGAAAAACCTGAGGGCTGTGGGCGAGTTTCTGTGCGCCTAATATTGAGTGGGTGAGGAGGACGATGAGCATGGCGGAAATTGCCTGCACGCCCCAGTGCGTTGGCAAGTCATAGGCCAAGGGTAGGCCCGCTCCGAAAAGGAGCAAGGGCAGTCCGGTCAAGCTCAGTTGTCGATAGAGCCCCAGTTGCTTCTGATAGCGCAAGAAGTGCTCATCGAAGGCATTTTTCACAGCCGCTTCGACGCTAGACCGTTCTCCAGTGTGGTGGGCTGGGGCCGTCGCAAAGAGCGCCCTGGCGACAGCCTGCAGGTAAATCACCTTTGGTTCAGCGTTACAGACCTTGATCGCGCGGGGAAGATTGTTGCTCTCGATCAACCGCATCAACAACGCGTTTGCCCGGGCAGAGTCCAGATACTGCTGGCGGAAGAGCAGGACGCGAGCGAGCAAAAGCAGGCCGCCCACACTGCTGAGGCAGAGCGCGATGACGCCGGCGAGACTCATCGGAGGAGCCTCATTGCGCAGCTGTCAAATATTGACTGAAGGCTTTCAAGACCTCATTCATGGGCGTCGTGGTGACGATGAGAGCCATGAGAACGGCATCTTGGAGCGTGGATCGCATGATGCTACCAGCCAGCGTCGGGGTATCCTGCGTCAGCGTACCAGCTGCCCGTGTCATAACCCGCGTCAGCAGCGGGAGAACCCGCATCAGCGTACCAGCTGCCCGCATCAGCGTAGGCGTCAGCATAGGGATAACCCGCGTCAGCATAGCCCGTGTCACCATGAGGTCCAGCACCAAATCGAGCGCGTCGACCTCGCTCACGGCAGTGCCCGTGTTCTTCAGGAAGACTCGGTAGTCTGACACCGCTGCTCTGTCATAGAGATATTTGCGGCTCACCTGCCGATTGCCCGCCAGGACGCTGTCTGGCTCCATGCTGCATGAGCGCCCTGTTCAAACTTCTGAAGTAGCTAAGGGGTGTCATTGACCATCTGTGGTCACTCAAATCACCGGGAAGCGTTGCCGGCATCGAACCATCGCCCTCGCGAGTTGCTCGAAGGGTGCCAAGGGTCCAATCCCTTCGTCGCGCGCGACGTCGAGCAAGCCGCAAGGGCTGGGTGGATCGTCTGAACGGGGAACCTTTCGGGAGAACCGCGCCAAACCTACATCAGAACGGGGAGGGTGTGCGGAGATCGGCGAAGAACCTGTACCAGAACGGGCAGGGTGCCGGAAGAGCGGCGCCAAAGCTGCACCAGAACGGGGGTGGTGCGCGGAGATCGGCGAAAAACTTGTACCAGAATGGGGAAGGTGCCGGGGGAAATCTGGCAAACTTGATTCGGGTTGGGGAAGGTGCCGGGGCACGCCGTGCGTGAGGCGTTCTGCTTGGGGCAAGCGTCATTTGAGTTGCGCGTTTTTGGCGGAGACGCGGGTTAGGCGCAAAAAGATGCTGGTTTTTCGGTGTTTGCTCCAAACGCGCCTGGACGCCCGAAAATTAGCGCCACTGGACGCACGCAGAATGCCGCCTGCGCCACGGTTGCTGCCACTCGCCCCATGCTGGGTCTCGCCCGACTGGCGTCTCCTGGCACTTACCCGTTTCCTGAGCAGGTTTTCCGCCCAGAGCGCGGCTGGGCGGGCCGCAACGTGAAGAACCCCAGCAAGCTTTCGGCACTAGGCGATCGTCAAGCCTCGCCCACGCCACTTCTCCTGGCACTTTCCCTTTCTCGTGTGGGGATTGACGGTGATGGGGTGTTGCCGGGCTAGAGGCGGTACTGAGCAGACGCCGTTGCCTCGGCGGCAGACGGAGAGGTGCTCTCGCCATCGCCTCGCGAGATGGTTCCGCCCTTAAGCCAAACTGTTTCTTCTTGAGAGGGGGAGGAGCTGAGGAGGGAGAGGTGCATGTCGCGCAGCATGTTGTCGGCCTGGGTGTCCGCGCGGTCGCGTTTTCGTTAACGCTTGCCCCGAGGGCACGACAGCGTCACGCCCAACGAGCGCAAGGGGATATTCAAATCCACCACAACGTCGTCAAGGGGCGCATCCAGGCTGACAGATGTGGCCACATGCTGAACTCTGCCTCTGTCGACGCCCTTGCGGGCGAAATGCACTTTCCGCTCGGCGAACGCAGAAAACGAAACGCTCCTCGAGCGACCCAAGCGCAGATCTTTGACCCTGCGCTGCTGCTGCATCGTATCCGGCTTGCCATAACAGCCCTCATAATGCACACGCAGGGTGACGTTGGCGGCCCGATGGTTGGTGTAGCTCACGACCACCTTAGAACCCCGCAGTTTGGCCTTCAGGCTGCGAAAGGGCTTCACGGCGGTCACGTGGAGGTATTGAAATCCCACGGGCTTGCCCCTACGAACCCTCATACCATGCATGCCCTCGATCCAATCCGAGCGCATCTGGGAGATGGGGCACTGCCCCAGATGCTCAACCTTGGGCGGCGAATAGGCCCGAAGAATTCGGCCCGTGACGGCCACTGGGCTCCCCAGATGCAGCCTGAGGGGAACATCGGTCTTCACTACCTGTACGAACCCCACTTCAAAGTGCTTGTTGACCCACTCCACCTGTCCTTTGCGACAACGCTTGTCCGCCTGCTCGGTCAAGCGGCCGATGAACTGCACCACCTCCGTCCGCACCTGCTCGGTCCGAGCATCGACGTTGGCGGTGGCGGCGAACACAAGGCAGAAGGCAGCTTTGCAGAGGGATGTTTTCATCAGGGAAGCATACGAAGAAAGGGAAAGGCGCGACAGAAGAGAACCCTCGCACACTCACAAGAAGGGCTGCTCATCAACGGTAGCGCATCGGCATACTGAAGGGACTTCCAGGGAACCAGGCGGGGACCTTGATCTGCTGCAGGAGATTGCCTAATCATGCAACGTAACCAGGTCGGTCAAAAATGACGAAACAGAAAAGAGACGCTCGCTACTTCGAACTCAAGAACGATTGGTACGATTGCTTCTGGGAAATAACCCTCAGCGGAAAGTCCTATACCGTTCGATACGGCAAGATCGGCGCCAAGGGTCGGGTCGTCGCAAAAAGCTTTGCTAACGCCGAACTCGCTAAGCAGGCTGCGAATGACTCCATGACGAAAAAACATGAAAAGGGGTATGTGCACGTGCTCGAAGGGAAGCCACCCGCGAATAGCCCTGACGCAAAAATGGCCGCACGCAAGCGAAGCCAAAGGAAGCTGCCCATTGGCTCGATGGGTGAGCGGCTGAAGGCCATCATCGATATTGGCAACGCAATGAAGTCTGCAGATGACTTTTCTGACCTGCTATCGGAAGCTGCTCCGCCGGCGTCTAAGGAGGCTCTGAAAGCACTACGTGCCAGTCAGCCGTCCCTTCCCCCCTCGCTTTTTCGCTTGCTCTCGACCCACAATGGGATCCGCAACTTCGAGTGGATGGACGTGTCGATACTCTCCTGCGAGGAGCACATCGCGCGGCCCAACCGCGCAGCGGAGTGGGATTTCGAGGAGTGGGCACTTTTCCAGGAATACGGTGCATCACCCGAATTTGATGTAACGGGTTTCAACAATCAACGCCTGATAGTCTTCGGCGAGTCGGATGATACGATCTTGGCCTTCGACCGTGCATCGGAGAGCCCTGGTGGAGAACTTGCTGTACTCTACTTCGACTGCAAGGGGTTCCTTGGCGTCTACGATGACCTAAACGACTTCCTTGAGGTGCGATACCATTGGTTTCTCAAGGCGCAGACGTGAAGGAGCAAGGCGTATCTCCCGTCCCCAACGCCTATCGTAGCGCGACAGAAGAGACCCTTCGCACACTCACAAGCGCATATTGTCGATGAGCCGTGTATCTCCGACAAACGCCGCCACGAGCATCACAGCTTCCCCGGCTCGTGCCTCTTCGATCTCTCGCAAGGACTCCGCGCCGCGGACCTCCACATAGTCCACCCGAACGAGGGGTTCGGCCTCCATCAACCCCCGTGCCTCGGCCAGGAGAGCGGCGCTCGAAACCGCTCGCCTCTGAACACGCTCGCGTGCCCCCAACAAGACACGGTGCAACACCACAGCGGCCTGGCGCTCCTCCGCGTTGAGGCGTGCGTTACGGCTGCTCATGGCCACCCCATCGGCCTCGCGCACCGTGGGCCCTTCAACGATTTCCACCGGCTGATAGAGGTCGTGCGCCATCTGACGCACCACCTGCAATTGCTGGTAATCCTTGGATCCAAACACAGCGACACAAGGCCCCACGATGTTGAAGAGCTTGGTAACCACGGTGCACACGCCGCGAAAATGTCCCTCCCGGCTGGCACCGCAGAGCCCCTGACTCAACTCATGCACCATCACGGTGGTTTGCTCTCCTGTGGGGTAGAGATGCTCGACTGTGGGCCGAAAGAGCACGTCGACACCCTCCCCTTCGCATTTCTTACGATCTCCTTCGAGATCGCGAGGATAGCGGTCGAGGTCTTCATGGGGCCCAAATTGCGTTGGATTGACGAAAAGTGAGACCACCACGCGGTCGGCGTGCTGTCGAGCCAGCCGCATCAAGGAGAGGTGACCTGCATGCAAATAGCCCATGGTAGGGACAAAGCCAACACGGTGCCCTTGGGCCCGCTCTTCATCACAATAGGCACGGAAGGCCGCGGGGCTATGGAATTCGCGCATTTTGCTCCTCCGCTGCTAGTCGCCTGACGCGCTGGAATAGAGCTTCTCTGTGGGGTCTAGCACCTCCGACGCCTCGGCTGTTTTCTTGGCCGACAGCGGCTTCCCGTTGTCGGGCGCCTGCGGCCGCTTCGCTTCATCTGGTGCCTGGGACGGCCGCTTCGCTTCATCTGGTGCCCGGGACGGCCGCTTCGCTTCATCTGGTGCCTGGGACGGCCGCTTCGCGGCCTGGGAGAAGCTATGCTCCGGCCCGGGGAAGACTCCCTGACGCACCTCCTCAGCATAGCTCTCCACCGCCTGCTCCACACGCACTCCAAGGCTGTCAAAGCGCTTGAGGAAGCGGGGCTGAAAGCTCTCGTCAAACCCCAGCAGGTCGTAGATGACCAAGACTTGTCCATCACAGTGCGGCCCAGCACCGATACCGATGGTGGGGATCTCGAGTCGCTGGCTGACCTGCTCCGCCACCTCGAGGGGTACAGCCTCGAGGACGAGCCCATAAGCCCCTGCTTCCTGCAAGGCCACTGCATCATCCAAAAGCTTTCGTGCCTGCTCTCGTCGCCGACCTTGGATCTTATATCCCCCGAGGGTGTGGATCGATTGCGGCGTGAGGCCAAGGTGCCCGAGCACGGGTATGCCCACGCGAGTGAGGCGTGAGACAAGCTCTGTCTCCGCCCCTTCGATCTTCACCGCGTGCGCCCCGCCCTCCTTGAGCAGCCGGCCTGCGTTTCGCACCCCCTCTTCTACGGAGACCTGATAGCTCATGAAGGGCATATCAGCGACCAAGTGTGCGTGCTTCACCCCGCGCGCCACCGCGCGAGTGTGATAGATCACCTCGTCGAGGGTCACAGCCAAAGTATCGCTGCCCCCTTGGATCACCATCCCAAGGGAATCTCCCACCAGCAGAGCGTCAACATGCGGATCCAAGAGGCGGGCGAAGGTTGCGTCATAGCAGGTAAGCATCGTGATACGACGCCCCTGGCGCTTCATCTTCTGCAGGCTGGGCACTGTTATGCGATCTGATGCCATAGAAGGTCCTCCCGAACTGCTGCTCCAAGCTGCTGCTCCAAGCTGCTGCTCCAAGCCCGTGCTCCAAGCTCGTGCTACAAGCTCCAGGCACCCGGCGATGCGCTCTAATAACACATCGTAGACGGCCATCAAGGTCACCGGTATGATCATGGCTATAACCATCGGCTGGCGAAAAACGCCACAAGTAGAAATCTAGTGAGCACCTCCATCGACAACGACAACACCCAGGTCACGACGCTGCCCCCCCCCGAAGCAGCCGCTTTCCCGGCTGCCATCGGGGATCTCCAACTGGGCGAGCGCCTCGCCGTCGGCTTTTCAGGCGAGACCTACGCCGCAAAGAACGCCCTAGTAGGACGACAGTGTGTCATCAAGCTGCTGCATCGTGGGCTAGGTACAAGCCCAGCTGCCCTCGGGCGTCTCTCACACCAGGCCCGTCAAGCCGACCTCCTGCACCTCGAGGGCGTTGTGCCCTACTTTGGCTCGGGCACCGGTCCCGACGGCAGGCGCTTTACCATTCATGGCTGGGCCACAGGCCATTCGTTGCGCGAGATCCTCGCCGAACGGGGCGCCCTCTCACGACGCGTTTATGGTCCAATTATCGACCGCCTTTGTCGCACGCTCGGCCCCCTTCATGCTGTGGGTATGGTTCATGGCGCGCTCCACGCGGGTAATGTGATGGTGGAGTTTTCCCAAGAACGCCCACCGGCAGTGCGCTTGCTCGACGTGGGTGTCAAAGCGCTGCACCAGCCAGTTGGCGAGGCTGCCCCTGCTGGCATTCAACGTCCGCCTGAAATGGCCGCGTTTATCTCCCCCGAGGAGGCCAAGGGGAAGGAGCCTGACCCTCGCAGCGATGTCTACGCTCTCAGCGTACTCTTCTACCAGATGGTGACGGGGAGATTGCCCCTCCTTGGGGAAAGCTATGAGGCGACGCTGGAGAAGCAGATCAACGAAACGCCAGCTCCTCCTTCGAAGTTCGCCTCCCTCCCAGATGCCATCGACACACTCGTGATGCATGGGCTGGAAAAGGACCCACGGAAACGCATCCCCTCGGTGGAGGCTCTCCTTGCCGGCCTCGACCCCCTCGCTGCCACCACAGGGAGACATGAGGCCCTCTCCCGGGTCGCTACCCGGGATGGCGAGCGGTTCGACACCTCAGAGGTCGTACCCATTACGCCTCTGGGGTCTTCCCTGCAGAACACAGTCCCATACAGAGGAGGCAGCAAACGCCGGCTGTGGATGTTCCTCGGGCTCGGCACCGCGGTTGTAATCTTTATGGGTGCTTTGGTGTGGACCCTTCTCTCTGCTGGAGATCCCCAAAAAACGGTACGAAAAGCGCAAAATACCAAGGCTCGCGTGAAGCACCGCCCAAAGACCACCCCACGCCAACAACGAAAACCTAAGGCCTCACCTGCACCTGCCGCGCAACCTCCCCTCGCGCCAAAAGGGCGTGGACTCAAAGGGCGTGGACTCAAAGGGCGTGGACTCAAAGGACGTGGACTCAAGAGCCGGAGACCCACCAAGAGACAATCGGCGCCTCTCCCGGGCCGCACACGCTCCAGCATCATTGGACGCCAAGGAGCGCGCCCAAACAAGCTCCTGATGCGACACCTCCACAAGCTCAAGGACACAGCAACCTTGCGGGTAATCACCACGAATCCGCAGGCACGCATCCTGCTCGACGGAAAGTTTGTGGGCCAGGGCAAGCTACGCACCCTACGGCGCATCCCAGCGGGCAAGCACCGCTTGGAGCTGGAAGTCGACGGTCGCCGCGGACCTCCACGAGAGGTCGAATTAAAAGCGGGCCAAAGCCTCGACGTTACGTTGTAGGGCGATCACGGGGGGCATCCTCAACTCGGGTCGAATCGAATGGGCACAACCAGGCGCACGGGTTGCTTTGATAGGGGCCGCCCATAATAACGACGCCGCAAGCGCTTGACGACACACTCCGTGATTGCGCGCTGGCGCAGGGTGCTCGAAACGATTGAGACCGAGGACGCGCGACCGTTCTTACCCACCGTCAAAGCGACACGCACAACCCCTGCAGCCTTGACGCGCCGCTTGCCTGACACAAGCAGCGCTTTGTAACAACGACGGAGCGAGTAATACTCTCCTCGCACACCTTGGACGAAATTTCGACGGTCCCGAGCGATGAGATCCTCCTTGCTCCGCTTGGATTGCGGTCTAGGCGCCAGGCTCCGCCGCTTCTTGTGCCGCGTTTTCCCCTGCTTCAGCACCGCCACATGTGCCCGTGCCCGATAGGCCCACTGGCTCTTGGGCACATGTTTGAGGAAGAGTTCGAAGCTCTTGCGAGCCTCCCCGCTCTTCCTGATCGCGAGGTAGCCGACGGCTCGATAATAGTGCACATCCCCTTTCGGGATGAAGAATACCCCCGCGCGACCCAGGTGCCGCATCCCCCGGCCATCCTTCCCCATCGCTTTCCGTAGCGCGTCTCTCGACTTGCTCACCTGTTCGTCGCGATCCAAGGCAACCCCCAGGCCCCAGTAGAGCAAGGGGTCACTCTCATAGGCGACGGCGCTGCGATAACGCTCGATGGCCTCATCGAGCCGTCCCAGCGCCATCAGCGTCTCTGCCGCATTTCCATGGGCTGTGCCACGCACCGATGACGACGCGCCTGAGCGCCAGAGGATACGCTCCAGCCGGTCATATTCCCGCACCGAATGGCGAAAATCTCCCAGTTTGGAATACGCAATCCCCATCTCGAACGCCAAGATGTGGTCATTGCGCACCGCCTTACTCCGTTGGCGCGCCTTTTCCACAGCAGCGATGAACTGCTGGTATTGCTCGGCGCCGTAGGCGATCTTCGCCACGACCACATAGGCCTCAGCGTGCTGAGGAGCCGCGGCGATCGCCTCCCTCGCAGCAGCCAGCACATCCCGGCGCAACCCTCGCACCACAGAGGCCTGCCCAGCGATGCGGCGCGTGCGCTCTGCCGATGATAGTCGCGTCAACGCGCGTCTCATGCCCTGCAGTCTCGACAAGAGCCCACGGGCGCGCTTGAGCGCCACTCCATAGCGTTTGACACCTGGGTGCGCCACTTCTGGCCAGAAGTCAGGTTCACCAGCCCAGGCTGACGCCGGCGTGATGAAGACTGCCACGATGATAAGCAAGATGAACACACGCATAGGGTTATTTTACGGCCTGTAGCAGGAAGGATCTACCCGAGGGCTTTACCTCCTCCCTGTGGAGCGCTAGAAGCAACCCAATGGTGGCCCTCCTCCAGCTATGCTTGATTGGGCTCGCGCTGCTGCTCGAGGTCTCAGCGGCAGCCTTCTTGGGGCAAAACGCCCTAATCTTGTTCTTGCTGGGCGTTGCAGCCATCTCTGGCCTCTACCAGACCTGTCGAGGCGAACATCACAGCTCCCTCTACCTTGCGACAGGGCTGAGCGCTGGGGCTCTTGCCCTGCACCTCGCGCTTTGGAGCAGCTCACCTTGAGTCCAACGGGTGAAGGTTCCCGTGGGCTGTGCGTTGACACCCCAAGCACATCTGTTAATTTGCGCCCACCTATAACCTCAATGGAGTGATAGTGAAAAGTAAACTTCCCTTGATCTCCGTGATCGCCTTCTTGAGCCTGGCCCTCGATCAGCTCACCAAGTATTGGGCCCGAGGCACCCTCCGGGGGACCCGCGGTTTCGACCTGATCGACAACTACCTCCGCTTCGAGTATCACGAAAATCCCGGTATGGCCTTTGGCATGGGGCGAGATTGGCCTGGCGGCCGCTTCATCCTCATTGGCCTCGGCTTGGCCGTGATCTTCTTCGTCTGGTACCTCGTAAAAGATGTAAAGAATCGTCAAAAGCTCACCGCTGTCGCCTTTGGTTTGGTGGCAGGGGGCGCCATTGGGAACTTCATCGATCGCATCACCATTGGTCGCGTCGTCGATTTCATTGTGATGCACTGGCGACACAAACACGCCTGGCCGGCCTATAACATCGCGGACGCTGTACTCGTTGTTGGCGTTGGCCTCTTGCTCATCGCGCTATCGGCACAACCCAAAAAGGACGACGCTCCAGAGACAGCGAGCAAACGCTCACAACGGTCGAAGAAGTCGTCGAAGAGATCGTCGAAGAAATCACGCCGATGAACGACACACCTCCCACCGAAGAAACAACTCCCCCAGAAAAAGATAGTTCAGAAGACGTTGCCCAGCGTTGGGCAACACGCGGCGCCTGGATCTTTCTCTTGGTGGTCACCGTTATCCTCACGGTCGCCGACCAATGGAGCAAACACTGGGCCCACCACTCTCTGCGTCAAGACCATGGGGGCTCCATGGTCATCGCACGCACGGAGGAGGCAGCCTTTGCATTCTCCTATGTACGCAATCATGGCGCCGCTTGGGGCTTCTTAGCGAACGCGGACGAGTCCTTCCGTCGCCCATTTTTCTTCATCATCAGCCTGCTGGCCATGGGCTTCATCCTCTATCTCTTCTCTCGCGTGCGCCTTGGGCAACGGATGCTCGCTCTTGCGCTGGCCCTGGTGCTCTCTGGCGCCCTAGGGAACTTCATCGACCGTGTGCGATTTGGCTACGTCGTGGACTTCATCGACGTGCGCTACGGGACCTTCCGCTGGCCCACCTTCAACGTGGCCGATATCGCCATCTCCGTTGGCGTCGCGTTCCTGCTCCTAGAGAGCTTCTTCGGCAATGGGAAGAAGAAACACCCCCCCTCCAGCGAAGCTCAAGGCGAAGGCTGACCGTCCTGCTCTCGCAGCGCGTTGGCGAAGAGCTGAAGATATTCCACCGCCGAAAAGACTGAGAGCACGAGGGAGATGTATATCGTGTAGATGCCGACCTGATGAAAGTCGGCATAGTAGTCGGTCCCAAAGACAGGGTAGCGAAAATGAACGATCAGGCAGAGGATGCCCACCATCTGCAGCGCCGTCTTGTCCTTGCCCCACTGTCGCGCTGAAATCACCAGGCCTTGAGATGACGCGATGCTGCGCAGCCCCGTCACGGCGAACTCCCGAGCTAGGAGCAGCACGACAACCCATGCATCGATTCGCCCCATGGGAACCATCCACACCAAAGTGGCCATAACCAGGATCTTGTCAGCCAGGGGATCGAGAAACTTTCCAAGCAGGGTGACCTGCTGAGAACGGCGTGCAAGGTAGCCATCGAGGAAGTCGGTAAAAGCTGAAACACCATAGAGCAAACAAGCGATGAAACAGCGCAAGGCGCTCTCATTGTCGATGAATACCAGCACTGCAGGGATAAGCGCCACGCGCAGCATGGTGAGGATGTTGGGCAAGAAGAAGAGTTCACGTCGGAGATCAGCCATAACGCTTACCCTTGGCGCTCAATGCTTAGAGCGCTCGACCTTGCCTCGATCAAGGCTGTCCCCTCGCCTTCACAAAGCACGAAGGGACCATCCAGCGTAGTATGGGGAGATACAACCACCGCGCTCATCCAACCCACGAGAGCAGAGCGACGTACGACCAGGGGCGCCTGGGGACGAACGGGAATACAGTGGACATCCCGGGACACCAGCAAGACCGCACCTTGGCCCGCGAGTTGGACCATCGCTGGGGATGCCCCCTGACCAGGGATCGAACCATTTTCCCAGTGCAACCCCCCGGAAAAAGCCACCACCGCTGACTCACGCACATAGAGCACGTCAGCATCGTCGAGGTGCACGAGCTCAAGGCGAGAGCTGGCGGGGGCGTCCATCACCACCACACCTGCACCACGCAAACGCACCATCCGCCCACCGGGCAACACAAAAGGCTCACCAACGGTGCCTTGACGGCGCCGCGAAACACTCTCGGCCTGGAAATAGCCGTGCTGGGCGAGCACACGCTCCTCACACACGATAGCAGTCCAACTCTCGGCCTCTGAACACCAGGCACCAAAACGTAGATAGGCCTGCCCCCCTTGGACCTCTACCTGCGGACCAGGCGCGATCCCTGGCATGAGGGGCAAGACAAGACGATGGGCCGCCAAATCTTCCGGCGCTAGTGGCAAGAGATCCGATGAGCCAACCTCTGGCTCGATGAGCAGAAAACCACTCGAGGCTCTATTTTCAGCTTTTTCAGGTTGTGCGACAGGAGTGCTAGCGGCAGGCGAAGGC
>JAFCZD010000183.1 GCA_019314525.1 Deltaproteobacteria bacterium | reverse complement strand
GGTCTGAATACGGCCACGTAGGGCGTTGCGCAGGGTGAAGGGGCGAAAACGGCTATCGACGTTGTCACCGAGCACGCTGCGATAGTCCGCGTCGCGCGCCTTGAGTGCTTGCCGCACGTTGCGGATCAGGTCGTCATCTCGGTCGAGCCACGTGGCCTTGCGGACCTTGACCAACTTCAGATAGCGGGTGGCGATCTTTTCTAGCAGATCGTTTTCCTGCGCAACATCCGGGTGCAGGCGCTTTTTCCACTGCTCCAGCAAGATGTTGACAGCGAACTCTACCTTGAGGCGCTTGGGGTTGGTGACCATCAGATAGGTCTTGAGCAGGTCGAAATCACGCGCTGCTCCCTTGACCTTGATGTCTGAGGCGTTGGCGATATCTGTGAGCGTGGCTTCGAGCTCAGAGCCTGCGGGGAGCACCATCGCCTGGCGCGTGCGTTTGATCAGCAGCTGCTCAGAGGGGGAGAAGATGCGTGAACCCTGATAGAAGCCAAGCCCCAAGGAGAAAGGCACACCCTCTGTTTCATAGTTCCGGAGGTTGTCGACTTGGGCGCCCAGCTTGTGCAGCGCCTTGAGCGAGTTTGTGACCTTTCGTGGGTCTTCAGGGGTGGTGATACGTGATTTCTTGGCGACGTCTTTGCTCGTGGAGAGCAAGGCGCGGTTCTTGGAGAAGGTGGTGGTGGCAAGCCCGATGGCCCCCGCCGAAAAGAGCATCGCCGCCACGAGCCCCGCGGCTCGGAGCCGCCCTCGTCGTCGGAGCCCAGTCTCTGTGCGTCCCGCCAGCTCGCGGTCAGGCACAAGCACATCAGTGAAGACATCGTGGAGAAAATAGCTCTTCTTGGTGGCCTGTTCGGGGAGGGCTTGTCCGCCCAGGTCGCGCAGGCCCAGGGCGCGCCCCATAGTGGCCATGACACGATCGATGGGGCGTCCCTCTTGGGTGCCGCTGCAGAAGTACACACCGCGTAGCTGCGGGCTGTCTTGGTAGGGGTTGGCGCCCAACAGGAACCCGGTGAAGGTTTTGAGGGGCTCTCTGATGGAGGTGAACTGCAGGGGGAACTGGAAGACCGCCGTGCGCTGTTGGGGCCGGGCGCTGGCCAGTCGCGAGAGGCCGCGCTTTCGCACTTGATCCGCGAGGATGTCAAACTCGGTGGCGAAGAGCGACTCGATATCCGTGCGGGTGTCCGTGAGGGGGGTGGTGAAGCCGAAAATTTGTGAGCGGCGCGATTTTTTGAGGTCGCCAAAGAACTCGACGAAGCCACTGA
The DNA here is from genome assembly GCA_019314525.1 of Deltaproteobacteria bacterium. Lineage (GTDB taxonomy): Bacteria > Myxococcota_A > Polyangia > JAFCZD01. The sequence goes on along the minus strand of JAFCZD010000183.1, from coordinate 8,536 downwards.
TGAGATCGCATTTGGTGAAGAGCAGGTAGATCGGCAGGCTGAGCTCAAGGTCGGCGATCACCTGATCAACACGGCTGCGCACCTGGTGGGCGAGCTCTTCGAGCTCGTTGGGCTTGGCGGTGAGGATGTCGCTGACAGCGATGGCGACGATGAGCCCGTTGAGGGGCTGCTTACGGCGGTATTTGCGCAACATGCGCAAAAAGGCCGTCCACTCCTCTTGGTCATCGTCTTGGGTGCTGTAACGCCCCGCGGTGTCGAGGAGGATCGCCTGGTCAGAGAACCACCAATCGCAGTTGCGTGTACCACCCACACCACGCACAGCTTTGCGGTCGCCAGGTGTGAAGGGGAAGCGCAAACCCGAGCGCAGCAGGGCGGTGGATTTTCCTGCAGCTGGGGGGCCGATGATCATGAACCAGGGCAGGGCGTAGAGCGACGATCCGCGCCCACCAAGGCGTGATTTGCGCAGCCCACCGAGGGCCTGGTTGAAGGCTTCGTTGAGGGCGTTGATCTCTTCTTTGCGGTCGGGGCGGACGTTGTCTTCATGAGCCTGGCCTTGCTCACGCATGGCGTTGGCCAGCCCTTTGTCCGCGCGTCGACGTGCGATGAGTTTCCAAATGACGACAACGATGGGGGGCAGCACCAGCGCGAGGATGATCACCACTCGCCAGGCGACGCTCTCGATGCCCACGAGGGGGCCGAGGAGCCACACCCCCACCACCACCAACACCAACACCAGCTCAAAGAGCAAGAGGCGCCAGATCATTCCCTAGCCCCTTCCCATGCGATCGAGGAGATCGGCTGTTTCGCTGCCTGACGATGAGACGAGGAAGTAGAGCACCGTGATACTGATGATCGCCAGGATCAAGAGCACGGTGGCGATGGGCACCAAAGGCAAAGAGCGGCCTGTGTCGACGCGATCGTCGGGTCGCTTGCCGTTGACGGACACTGCCTGGGGAAGCCCTTGGAAGAGCTCTCGGCGTAGGTCTTCTGTGAGTTGCTCGATGTCGCCGCCGTGCATGCGGTACTCGCCCTGAAACCCAAGGGAGAGACACGCGTAGTAAACACGCGTTGCTTCACCCGAGCGCCGCCGAACCTCTTCTAGCCGGTGAAAGAAGTTCACCCCCGCGTGGCTCTCATTGAAGAGTACCGCCTGAAGGGGTTGCTGGGCCCACTCTGCCTTGCCGGGCCAGTTGGTGTATTGGATCATCTCATCGATGTAGGCGGCCAGCGCGTACTGCGCGTCCTCCACCTCGCTGGCCAATACATTGGCCTGATGGCCATCAGCCTTCATCTTCTCGAACATCAAGAGCACGCGCTGCTTGAGGGCCTGGCAGGCGGGGAGCTCTACTTGCCCGGACGAGAGCTGCAGCCCCAGGGCGAAGAAGTCTCCGCAGAGGTCGAAGAGGATTTGTGAATATTGATCTTCGTGCTCGACCATGAGTTACACGTCTACGGCCAGCAGCTCGAGCTTGACCTTGTTGGGCTTGACGGGTTGGTAGATGGCGATGGTAGCAGAGTGCTCAACGCCTTCCCAATAGCTGCCGGTCTGCTCAAGCCTAAGGTAGAGCAAATGGGGGCGAACAGGGATTGCGTTGGGGGGAGAGTGGTCTACTCGCGCGGTGACCCCTGGGAGCGCCGACTGCACGATCTGCGCGATTTGCTCCAGAGAGCCCACCTTCAGATAGCGTGGCACGTCGTCTCGCAGCGCTTCCTCGGGCAAGTCTCCTCCCACCACCAGGTAGAGCGCGCGCTTGAGCACGTTCGGATCGTCCACCCGGCCCACAAAGAGCCCTGCTTGCGTCTCCTCCAGGTCGATCACCGAGTAGCGGCTTGCGAGCACCGTGCCGAGGAGGCGTGAAACGACGTCGAGGAGCGGCCAGAAGGTCTCAGCGGGGTCGTCATGCCGATAGCGCGGAAGGTCCAGAGGGTCGGATGTCGCTTCGAAGCTCGAGAGTTGTCCAGCGAAGGCGGCCAACGCCAGGTAGAGCTGCTCGGGGTGGGTTGTCTCACTGGCTGCATAGTGCATGAGTACGGGCAGCCAGGAGTTGATGGTGTGCAGATACCAGAAGGTCGCCATATCGGCGGCGCCAAATTCGAGCATGGCAGCGGAGCGGTCACCATATTTCCCCGCGAGGTCACGCTGCTTGGTGCTCAGGGCCGCCACCAGCTGCTCGAGTCGTTGCATCAACGCGGGGCTCGTACCGATGCGCGTCATCGGCGGGAGGTAGCCCTGAGCCAGCGTCATACGCCCTGATTCGTTGACTTGAATCTCGGCGAGCTTCAGGGTGATGTAGTTCTGACGGTTGTCCCGCTCGAAGAGGATCTGCGCGTTGGGGCGTACACATTGGATTTGTGCGTCGTCCGCCACGCCGTAGTTATCGGATAGCGTGCGAGTCGTCTCGACGTAGCGTGTGCCTGCGGAGGCTCCGCTGGAGGCGCTGCCAGCACCAGCCGCGGGTACAGCGAGGTAGACGCCGAGGCTGCGTTCAGCCCCTCGTAGGGCGCCAGAGGCGGTCTTGGTCAAGGCAGGGATGGGTTGGTTCTCGCCGATCCTAACCACCAGGCCATCAGGCATCACCGCTTGGCAGCCGCCCAAGCTGAAGACCCCTCGTGCCAACTCGTCCGCATCCACCTCGAGGACAGAGAGCCCCCAGAGGTGGGGATTGACCGCGGCGAGGCGCTGGTCGATCACCGCCTCGTGGTGTTCATCAGCGAGTTGCAGGTGCTGGGGAGTGAGAAAGAGCCCCTCCATCCACATCGGTTTGAGCGTCACTGTCCGCCTCCGCTCGCCGTATCGTCGTTGGCCTTGGAGATTGTGTTGTCTTTGAGCATGGCGTGCACGATGGTGTGTAGAGAGTTTTTTGTGGCACAGACTCTGTTTTTTTCCCTGATATCAAAAACATAGCGCCAGGTATCTCCTTGGGGTCTGCGGAAGACCCCCACAAGAGCCACGTAGGCGACGTCAGGGGCGCTCTTGAGCGGGTAGATTTTCAGTTTCCCTGGAAAAACCGTCAGCGAGCTGGTCTTGACGATGGAGTCTGCGAGGGCCTCCTCGGCGCGTTGCCAAACCGTCTCGAAATCGAGGCCATCGAAGGTCTCACGGTCTCTGAGCAAGAAGACTCGCACCTCCACAGGCATGGGCTGCTGCTTCTTGTTCTGGTTAAGATAGGGACTGGCCTGCAAAAAAACCTCGATAGGGGCACGCTCGCAGCCTTTGCCACCGCTTTGGTGCATCAGCGCCAAGAGCTCGTCGCTGGTGGGCTTTTTGGGCGTGTCAGGGCAACCCACCAGCACAAAGCTCAGGCAGAGGGCGCAGGTTAGGGCCAACTCGCGCATGGTGATCACTTCAATCCTTCCACGTCCGTGCTCACCGCCCAATCGGGGGTCGGCGCCTGGTCGTCATTCCAATCTTCATGGGTGTAGATCAATCGTATGCCCCCAAGGCTGACTTCATCCCCAGGGTTGAGGGCGTGCCGTCCCACCTCTCGGTCTCCAAAGAGGATGCCAGCTTCTCCGCCGAGGTCAGAGATGTAACAGACACGCTCCTTCCGGAGCACCACCGCGTGTCGCATCGCGACGCCGGCTCCGCGGATCACGAGATCGCAGTCAGGTGCGCTCCCCACGGCGTAGGCCACGCCCTCTTGCAGAGCAATGCTCCGACCTTGGTCCATGCCATCAAGGACTTCGACCCGTGCGGCTCCCACCTGCTTGGCTGGAAAGCGCGAGGCGACCTTGAAGAGGAAAGAGAGGTGCCCAACCCGGAAGGTGTCCCCATCGTTGAGGGGCTGACTGAAGATCTGTCCGCCCTCGGTGGTCTCAATGAGGAAACCGCGTGAGTCGAGCTTCACCACACCATGACGAGGGGAGAGCCCATCGAAGGGGAGGTCGCAGCTCTCATCGCTGCCAATGATGAAGTTGTCTCTGACCACGTATGTGGTGCAGTTTGGCAGCTGGTCAAGGGGCACGATCCACGCGGCAAAGTCGGGCCCTGAGAGTTCTTCGATGGCGATCACCATCGTTTTGCGGTCGAGCATGCGGCCCTGCTGCACCGCGCCATCTCCCACAGGGGCTATGGGTACCATCCCTGGTGACTCGAGAGGGATCGCCGACCGGCTGCTCACGCTCGGGGAGCCTACAGGGGTCATGGCCAGTGATGGGTGCGAAAAGTCGGCGACTTGGATGTCGCCGCCTGTGTGCACTTCCACGGTGCGGCCATCGCCGGGGTCGGGGTGGAGCAAGTCATCGCCAGGCGCGGCCGGTAGGGGCATCTGTGCCTGCGGTGGATAGGGGAGATGGCCAGGTTGCATCTCCTCAGGCTGTATCCCAGGCATGGGCTGCTGGTGGCTCTCTGGCGTTGGTGCGCTAGCTGGCTCACCTGCTTGTTGTTGCATGAACTGCTCTGGATCGGGGATGGGCAGCCGAAAAGGATCGTCTACTGGGGGCGCGCTCCCTGGAGCGCCCGCTGGAGCGAGTGGATTGGGGGCTAGGGGAGACTGATCTGATGCGCTGGGATAACCAGGGTCTCCAGGATAACCACTGCCAGGGTAACCCGGGCCACCAGGCTGAGGCGGGGGCGCAAACCCTGCGGCAGGTGGCTGAGGTGGAGCGAACCCCGCAGCAGGTGGCTGAGGGGGCGCGGCAAAGCTCGGAGCAGGGGGTGGAGCAAATTCCGGAGCAGGTGCCTGAGGGGGTGGAGCAAATCCCGGAGCAGGTGCCTGAGGGGGTGGAGCAAATCCCGCAGCAGGGGGTGGAGCAAATCCCGCAGCAGGGGGTGGAGCAAATCCCGGAGCAGGGGGAGCAAATCCCGCAGCAGGGGGTGGAGCAAATCCCGGAGCAGGTGCCTGAGGGGGTGGGGCAAATCCCGGAGCAGGTGCCTGAGGGGGTGGAGCAAATCCCGGAGCAGGTCCCTGAGGTTGAGCCGGTGGCGCGAATCCTGGGGCCGGTGGCATTCCTGGGCCGGAGGCTCCTGCAGGGGCGGGATCTGAAAAGAGTTGGTCGATGGTGCCCTGGGGATTTTGCGGCATCATCATCTGTCGTCGTTGGCTGGAGCGACTGGTGGAGCCCCAGTCTTCATCCTCCTCCTCGTCCCCCTCCTCGTCCTCCTCTTCGTCTTCCCCCTTACTTCCCTCATCGGGTTCTTCTTTATCTCCGTCATGATCATAGGCCCGCGTGGGCATCGTGGCTGGAGGGGGTGCGCCAAAGATGCGCATGGCGACGAGAGTCATCACGGTGAGCAGGGTCAACACCCCCCCTACCAAGAGGATGATCGCCCAGATGGGCAGGCCTTTTTCCTCCTTCTCTTCGAAGGCGAGCTTCTTCAACTCCACAGCAGCGGGGTTGGAGGCTTGGCCTTCCGGGAGCTCGATCTGTAGCTCGTGTAGTTTTCCATCGAAGAATTTGGAGAGGTCGAACGAGAGGACCTGTTGCTCATTGATCTCGTCCTGCAGGGATTGGAAGGCTTTTGTGATCTGTCGGGGATTCTTGGTGGTGCGCAGGGTGCCTCGGGAACGACGGCTCAACTCGTAGAGGCTCCGCCGCAGGCGCTCAGGCTCAAGGGGGGCAAAACCGATGCTGTGGATCGCCACGTTCTTGTCCAGGGCACGGCGGCCGATATCCGCGAACACTTGGGTTTTGAAGTCAGAGTTGAGGCCATCGGAGATGAGCACGATCAAGCGCTGGCGTGGCAAGCTCTTGTTGTCCAAGGTCTCTAACGCGTCTTTGAGGGCGTCTATGAGCTGCACTTCCACGGCTTCGTCGCGAATGCGTATATCATCCACGGCGCGCAGGACATCCTCGCTCTTGGTGGGTTTGACGCGGGCCACCACCACATCTGTGTATGTGATGAGACCAACCTTGGAGCCCGATGGCAGCGCACGGACCAGGCGTTTGGTGTTGTCCACAGTCTCCGTGAGGGCTTCGCGCATGGATGGAGAGACCTGCACAACGAGAGTCATAGCCAGGGGCTCTGAGAGCTTGGCCCGTGCTTGCACGCTCAGCGCGGAGGTGTGGGGCACCCCATCCACGAGTAGCCGGTAGCTCTTGCGCTTGCGGTCGCTGATGGGTGTTAGAGCGGCATTGAGGTCGGTGACATAGAGTCGGAGTTTTGGGGGCTTGCTCGCGTCAACGCGGTCAATGCGCAGCACGGGCGTTTGCCGAGCTTCGCCGACACTCCCCAAACCCAGCAGTATTGTCAGAAAGACAGCGTAGCTCGCTGCAATGATGTGTTTACGGGCCATTTCCATAGCATGCGCAGCCCTTCGTCTACGCTTGGACAATGCAAAATGTATCGTAGATTTGCAGTGATTTCCAATGCAACCGGCGTCTCATCACCGCTAGCAGTCCCCAGAAGCCTCCGCTTCCCTTTCCTCCGCAGCGCTGAAAAGTTAGACTAACCTGCAGGTCGCTGGCATGGGCGACCCACGAGAGAGACTATTGTTGGCTGAGGCACTCGTCAGCTTCGACACCAACCCCGGTAACGTGGGGGTCCGCGTCACAGTTCACAACGAGGTGGACGGGAGCACCACAGATCTGCTCTTCAAGCAGTTTCCTGTGCGAATTGGGCGCAACAGCCTCAACGATCTCGTTCTTGGGCACCCCTATGTCTCCAATTGGCACGCGGTGCTTGGCTTCGTTCGGGGGCAACTCACCATCGTCCAAGTAGGCAGCAGCAACCCTGTGGTGGTGGATGAGCGTCGCCTCAGCCCCAATGAGGATTTTGGGTTAGGGCAAAGCCACACCATCCGCATTTTGCCCTTCACCCTCCATGTGCGGCTGATGCAGATGCCTCAAACGCCCCAGGTAGTGTCTCCCACTGCAGCGGTGCGCGCGGCGGTGGAAGGGGGAGCTGGACCGGGAGCTCTGGAGCATGCAGCGCTGCAGAGCCTCGACCGCCTCTCGCGCCGTTTCTTGGGGCGCCCCCTTGACGATCCACATCAGATCGCGGCGTTTACCCAACAACTCGAACAGACCCTCGATGTCTTCTTGCGTTGTTTTATCGCTCTTCGCACAGGTCAGGAGCAGTTCCGTCAAGCGCTCGATATCAAGGCCTTAGGGCAAGGCGCCAATACGCTCGATCGCGCGCGGGACGCCATGGCGTTGGGGGCGTTGCTGCTTTCTGGTGTGGACGCCAACGCGGTGCCTGCTCTTGAGCATGCCTTCAAGAACATCATGATTCATCAAATCGCCCTGCTCAATGGCTTGATGGCTGGTGTGCGCACGTTGCTGGGTAAGCTTAGCCCAGAGCGTGTGACCAAGGAGGCGAGTCGTGAGCGGCGCTCACCCAGCGCGCGCCACCTCTGGGAGACCTTTGTGGAGTTGCATCACGACTTGGCCGAGGAAGACAACGAGACCTTTGATACTATCTTTGGCAAGCAATTCTCCAAGGCCTATGCCAGCCTGGTAGGTGGCGAGACGGGTGAAGAGAAGATATGAGCGAGTCGGCAATTTTCTGTGGGAGCATTTCGGAGGCAGGTCGCCGACCCAACAATGACGACGACGCGCTGGTGAACCCTGATGACGGAATCTTCGTCGTTTGTGATGGGGCGGGTGGCAAGATGGGGGGGCGTACCGCCGCTGAGTTGATCTGCCGCACGGTGAGCGAGCGTAGCGCTCAAATCGTGGCCCAGATCCCTGCGGGGGTTGTGGCCACACAACAAGCGGTGCACCAAGTGCTGATGGCCGCTCACCACCGCATTATCGAGCAGCAAACCGTCAACCCAGCCCTCTCGGGCATGACCTCCACTGTGGCCATGGTGGTCAATATCGGGCCCAAGGCCCTCGTGACTCATGTGGGTGATAGCCGCGTCTATCTTTATCGTAGCCCCGAGCTGTGGCAGATGACGCATGACCACAACCTCGAGAACTATCTTGAGGACAACCCGCAGCATCGCCCCAAGGTCAAGCGGCCTGGCAAAACGCTGCTTCAAGCCCTTGGCCTCAAGACAGACCGTTTGAACATCGAACAGAGCGAGTTTGATCTTGAGGTTGGAGATATCCTGCTGCTTTGCTCCGATGGCGTCACAGATAGTGTTCCAGGTTGGACGCTGCGGGACATTCTGGAGGGTGTGCGCAGCTCGACCCCCCAAGAGGTGGCGGCGGCCGTGGGGCGAGCTTCATTGCGCCATGGCACTATGGACAACTACACCGCGGTGGTACTGCATCTATCGAACCAGCCCCACGAGATGGATGGGCCGAAGACCGCGATCTTCGACCTCGGTGCGCTCTCCCAGGGGGCCTACCACATGGACGTCGTGCTCGGCTGGTTGGCCTTCGTCGATGGTCCACAGCGAGGGAACGTGATCCAGCTCGAAGGGACGACGGTGATTGGCGCCAACGTGCGCTGCCCAGTGCACCTCGATGACGGTTACGTCTCGTCTCGCCACGCCGAGATCTTTCGCGTGGAGCATGGCTTCAAGTTGCGCGATCTGGGCTCCACCAACGGAACCCACCTCAACAACACCAAGGTCTACGCCGAACGTGAGGTTGCGCTCATCGACGGCGATATCGTCAAGATTGGCACCACGGAGATGGTCTTCAA
>JAFCZD010000667.1 GCA_019314525.1 Deltaproteobacteria bacterium | reverse complement strand
TGTTACCGCGCACGCTATTTGAGGGGCTAGGATACCAGCTGTGTGATGGCCATCGTGGAGCGTGCGCGCATAGCGCGCAGGCTGCTTGATGACCATCGGACAGGGGTGCGCGGCGAACAAGCAGGCAGGATGATGGGTTAGGCGTCGATGCCAAAGGGTTGGTAGGCGTCGAGGACATGGAGGATGAGCTCGCGATCGACGATGCGGTGTTTGCCGCGAGCTGCTGCCTTGAGGCAGGCGGTAGCGATGCGATCGATGTCGCGGAGTATTCCCGAGGATGCCTCATGGGTGAGGGCGACAGCATCCGAGGAAAAGACCTCGCGCTTTCCAGCGCCGACGCCCGCGAAGCGGTAGCGGATGTACTCGGCGGTGTCGTCAACGAGTGCCGGGCCTACGGCGATGCGATGATGGATGCGCGAGAGGAGTGAGCGGTTGCGGCGGAGATCAAGTCGTCCCCACAGCTCTGGTAGTCCCACCAAAAATACGGAGAGCAAGGCTTTCGAGTCCCACTGGTAATTGAGCAAGATATGGAGATGGTCGAGCACGTCCTGATGGAGCAGATGTGCTTCATCTAGCAAGAAGACAGGGTGGAGCCGCTCTTTGCTGAGGTCTTCGACGTGGGAGCTGACGGAGTAGAAGACAGCAGCGGCTGTGGCTTTCGGCGAGAGGCCGAGGACAAGACAAAGCTGGCGATAAAAGTCGCGCCGCCCCAGCGTCGCGTTGTGACAATACGAGAGCCGAAAGCCCGCCTCGGGCAAGCGGTGGCGAAGGGCGCGCAGCACACACGTCTTACCGACGCCCGGATCGCCAACGAGGAGTACAGAAGCCCGTTCAACGGCGGCCTCGACAAGGGCCTCGACGATCTGCACCTTCGAGGCCGGCAGCCATAGCGCGTCGTCGGCGATTTCCTTGGAAAAAGGCGGCGCAGAAAAACCAAAATGGCGTAGCCAGCGTGGCTTGGTCATGCACCGCCCCCCTTCTTGCGACCGAGGGCTGCATCGAGCAATACGGTGTTGGGGTCAAAGGAAACAGCGTCAATGCCCACTTTAGGGCGTGCGTGCCGTTTGGGTCGCCCACGGTGCGCGTTACCCTTGGGATCAACGAGACGCAACGGGAGTGTCTTTTCCTCGTGCTCGATCCACGGCGGGCTCTGAGGATCGACAAGCGAGCGGGCGACGACAATGATTTCCCTGTTGAGAAAGCCTCCATCGACCTGCCAGTCGAGCCCGCCGACGGAGACCGTGCTGTCTGAGCGCAGGCGCCGGTTGCCACGCACGGTAAGCGCCTCGGCGAGCCGCTCTTCGCAAAGGTGGTCTTTGGGCTGAGGGTGGTCTGTCCAAACCGAGAGCGGGCTTTTGCCCATCAGCGAGGCGTGGGGGGCGACGTGATAGTGTTTGCTGATAAACGCCAAGAGGCGGACCTGTACATCGTGAAGAGACGACATCTCGCCGAGATGATCGAGGCAGCCCTCGCGTAGCGTGCGAAAGAATCGCTCGATTTTTCCTTTGGCCTGGGGATCCCGTGGCCTGGGATGCAAGAGCGTGATCCCCAGCCGAGCACAGGCGATGCGCAAGGTGTCGCCTGTGTAGGTCGGTCCGTTGTCCAGATAGAGCACGTCGGGTAGGCCGTGGACGCGCAGCGCCTTGACCAAGAGCTTGAGCATGTCGCTCTCGCGCTCGCTCGACATCGCCTCGATGCCTACGATGAAGCGCGAGGCGTCATCGATCAGCGCGTGGATGCGCAGCGGGGTCTTCTTGCCGTTGACGGTCAGCGCTGGGCCATGGCAGACGTCGCCCTGCCACAGTGCGCCAGGTCGCTCAGCCTCCCAGCGCAGCCTTTGCCGCACATCAGCGTAGATGGCCTGACGAGCGGGGATACGCTTGAGCCCATGCTCAGCGTAAAGCCGACGCACGGTGGCTGCAGACACCTCGCCATTTTTCAAACGACCATCGGTGACGAGTGTGCGCAGAATCAGCGGGACCGAGGCTGAGCGATGCTCACGTCGGATGTCGAGAAGAAGCTCCCGCTGCGCAGCTGCCAGCACTTTGGCGCGGCCGCTGTCACTGCGCCGGTCGGGCTTGAGGGCGGCAAGGCCGCCGCGCCGATAGGCGTAATACCAACGCTCCAAAGTAGACACGCCAAACGTGCGTGTCGTGTTGGATCCCGGTGGGCGGAAGCGGACGCAACAAAGCTCTTGGAGCGCGCACGCGAGCTCACCACGTTTCGGTGAGCGCGTGAGCAGCGGGCCAAGCACCTGGCTGCGAAAGAGCGCCATTGCTTCGGCGTGATCTTTGGGCTCGAGGTTTTCCATGTCGAATGCTCCTTTCGGCGCCGCTATGGCGCTCGAAACAAGCAGACAGGGATTGAAGCGCCAAGAGAAGCGCACCTACAAGGTGGGCCGCGAATCGACTGTGTCGACGGGGTGATGGACATCACGCAGCCCGCGTGGCGCCGTCAAAAACGCGCGCTGAAGGTGACGACGCAGTCGTCAGTGCCAGGGCATCAAGCGCCAGGGCCATCTGCGCAGCAAGCTGGCGACGCGTCGCCGCTGGCGGCGGACTGCGCAGGCGACCAAAGAGAGCACCTTGGCGTCGCGCCTCGATCCAGCGGACGAGAGTGACCCACAAGGTGCGCGCAGGGTCGCGGGTCGTAGCCGGCCAGGGGCTGACGCGTCGCCGAATTGCTGGGTGTGACGCCTGGCGGACACCGTAGAGCCATAGCGCCAGCCCGATGGCCATGGCCGAGTAGATCCGGCCGAACACGATCCCTGCTGGGCCGACAGCGCTCACCGCGCCGCAGGCCTGACAGAGATAACGGCGCAAGAGCACCTCAACCTCCTCGGGTGCGCCGTTGGGTGACAGCGGCCCACGCAGACGTCGAGGGCGCAGGCCGTGGCCGTGAAGCATCAGGCGGCCACCGACAGGCCGGCTCGGTTGCTGGCAGTGTGGGCAACAACCCGGCCGCACCGCCTCCACCGAAGGAAGATTGGCCATCCAGGTCTTGACGTCGTTCTGAGTTTGGACAAAAGCATAGGGGCTCCGTTGCCTCCTCAAAGGTTTTGTCGGAGCACGACGGGGAGGGTGTTGTGTGCACCCTCCTCGTCACCTTCTCTTTGGCGTGGCCGGCCCCGTGCCGCTGCTCCGCCTCCTCGCAGCAACACCTACCTGATTGAAAATGAAAGAGCCAAAACCCACCCGCTCT
>JAFCZD010000182.1 GCA_019314525.1 Deltaproteobacteria bacterium | reverse complement strand
AGCCAGGTCCAGATAGGGACGTTGGCTCATGCGCGGCGTCTGGCCCACGAGGAAAGCCACCAACTGGTCGAGACGGCTCATGCCGGGCCGCAGGTCGTAATAGCGCTCGAAGGTCATGCTGGTGGGCGTGAAGATGTGCATAGTAGCCGACATACCGATGGGCCCCGATCCCAACACGGGGATACCGCGTTGGCGGGCCGCGGCGTAGGCCATGATCCGCACCTCTGGAGCAAAGAAGTCGATGCCGTCGAGCACGAGGTCCACCCCACAGAGGAACTCGTGAACGTTTTCAGCGTCGAGGGCCGTGTCAAAAGCCTGGACCTCCGCCTCAGGGTTGATGGCCGCGATCTGCGCCGCCGTCACCGAGGCCTTGGGCTGGCCCTGGGTGTGCATCGTGGCCCCCATCTGGCGATTGAAGTTGGCCAGGGCAAAGGTGTCAGGATCGATCAGGCGAAAATGGCCGACGCCCATGCGCGCCAGCGTGAGGGCGTGCACACCACCCACCCCCCCCGCACCGATGATCGCCACACGTGACCGGCGCAGCTGTCGTTGCTCCGCCGCCGAGACGAGCCCGCGGTTGCGTGTGAAGGCCACATCATAATCAAAGGCGCTCATGAAAGGCCCCCATCTTGTCTCATGTCATCGAGGAGCGCCTCTGCCGGCAGGCGACCGGCCCGAGCTGTGGGGGCCGACCCGCGCCCCAGACGCAGCATCAAAGCCAGATCTTCAGCCGGTGGCATGCCCTCGATGGCACCGAGCCTCTCGCCCATGTGCGTCAGTTGGCGTTGCTGCCGCGGCGAAAAACCCACCCCACCCTGGCGCATCCGGTGCATAAAGATGGGCGCCACGCCCAACACCTGTGCGCTCAAGCCAAGAGCTGTGGCGCGCAGCCACACGCGCTGCAAGGCGCGCCCCACCTCGATCCAAGACGACGGGTGCTGGTCGCGCAGAGAAAACACGGCCACGGCGCCGCTCTTCATCACCTGCCGCCGCGCGAGCTTCGCCGCCATATTCGCCACCTGGAGGACCGCGTCCAGAGCGCGAAAGACGCCCCAGGATCGCGTCCAGCGCAGAAACAGGCGCTCGTGCTTCTTGATCTCGAAGGTGTCTACCCAAAATCCCGTGGGGTCCGCCAAGGCCTCTTCAGCTGACCAGCGCACCTTGGAGTGGAAGTCGCGATGGCAGACCTCATGCTGCAAGCGCACCTTCTCCCCGAGGGCCAACGTACGACCGAGCGCATCCAGCCCCTCGTCGGTGACGAAGGAGAGCCCGACGCTCCCAAGCGCGCTGACCTCATCGCCGAGCTGATGCAATTCGCTAGCAGTGCAGGATCCCGGCTGGTAGAGCCGGCGATTGGAGCAGCGCAGCGGCAAGACCGCGCCCAAACGGGCCGCGCAGAGCGATGACGTTTGGCGATGACCGAGGGAGACGAGGGCTCGGCCGCCGCTCTCACCCAGAGCTTCGAAGTGAACATCTGCAGGGATCCCAATATTCTCAGCGGCCAGCTGGAAACTCTCGCCAAAGGCGCCGAGGGCGATGCGCATGGCTGGCCCATGGTCCAAAAAACCCAGATGGTCATCACAGAGGGCAATCTCCGCACCCTCGGCAACACTCTGGACGCGCCAAAGCTGGCGGTTGTCGCCCGAGGGCGCCCAGCGCGCGAGGTCGAGGATCTCCAAGAGGCGTGCGGGCGTCGGTCGGCGCGCGGGAGAGCAGGATTGCGGCCGAGGTGCCTCGGTTGAAATCGCAGGAGAAGTCATTGGGCTATGGCCTCCTTCCAGCCTTGCAGCGGGACATCGTCTGTGGTCATGGGCGAACGCCAGCGCTGCAGCTGCGAGCGTGTGCGTGCATCAAGGGTCTGCAGCCTGTCCGAACCATCGATGAAGATGCGGCGAAAGACAGCGCGCGGCAGCTTCCAACGCGCCAAGCTGCGCAGTTCGCGGACGGGAGGCAGCTCAATGCAGCTTGGCAACTCGTCGAAGAAGTGATGATAGAGCGGCAGGCCCGCCGTGCTCTTTGCGCGGTGGTTCCGACGGAACCAACCCTCGATCGTGGTCAAGTCTTGCACCATGCCCTGCACGGGGGCCTCGAGCTCCGCGTGGTCGCGCACCGCACCAAGGGGAGCGAATTTGAAGATCGCCCGATAGAGGGGCGCCGCCTTGGGGTGTACCCCCATCACCACATCCGTGGCGTGCAGATAATTCAAGCTGAACCAATTGGCCGCCATGGTGAGCAACGTCGATACGCCGCTATGTTTGCAACGCTGCACTACAGCGAGGGATCCATATTCCACGCAGCGCCTCTCGCCTTGGCGCAGGGTAGTGAGTTCCCGTGCGTAGTTGTGGTCCAGGGGCAGCCCCGCGGCTGAGTCGAGGGTGACGGTCATCGTACCCACCAGCCGGTCTTCCTCATCCCTCACGATGAAGATCGTCGACTCGGGGAGCACGTGCTGGGGGGTCATGCGCATGTCAGGCCCAGCCACAGGTTCGATGCCGAGCCAGGCGTAGGCGATATGCACGAGTCGAAAGGCCTCGCGATGATCCTCGACGCTGCGTGCCACGCTGACGCGATAACGATCAAAGGGTGTGGCGCAGAGCGTTGACCGAGCGCGCATACGAATCACCCTGTCCATCAACCCTTGCTTGAGATCTCTTAGTGCGTTGCCCATTCATTCCTCCCGAAGGTGTCGTGCCCCCTGCCCTATCCCTCTAATCCCGTGTCCCGACGAATTGCGCAGCTGTGGCCCGGGCCAAATCATCGACGGACGTGCTCCGATAGGAAAAGAGGCTCACGTTGAGCACCACGCGGAAGCGTTGCTCGACGCGCTGAATCAAGCTGAGGTAGCTCAAAGAATCCACCACGCCCGTGTCGGCCAACAACATGGAGGGGTCGACCTTCGCCCCAGATCCCTGCTGGAGCTCCTGCTGGATGAAGGCGCCGACATCGTCGTCGGCGATCTGCCTGGGCACGCGCTCCACTCGCACCGCTTGCGCTGGCTGTGCGACTAGAGCGCGCGCGGGGATGCCTCCCCAGATTTCTCCCGGGGGGATTACGGTGCCCGGCATCACAGAGGCTCGCTCCTGGACCACGGCGCCATCGCCGATGGTGACGCCACCCCAAATACTCGCGCCCCGCCCTACGAGCACGTTCTTGCCAATCGTGATCCGGTTGAGGCTGGCTTCTCCAATCCGCGGCACATAATGCGCAGAGAGCAGGCAATCAGCGCCCAGGTGCGTTCCTGCGCCAATGTCCACCAAATAGGGCTCAGGTATCTCATCCAAAGAACTCACCATCACGTTGGGTGCTATGCGAGCACCGCAGAGGCGCAGATAGAGCTGGGCAGGGGGGAAACACCAGCCATACCAGCGAGCCGGTCCGCGCCGCGCCAGCATATGAACCGAGATCAGGAGCGCCCATCTCGCCAGATGCTTGCCTTCGAGAAGGCCTGTCTCTGGGCGCGGCAGCAAACGGCTGATGCCTCCGACCAGGATCAGAAGAGCCAACACATAGGCGTAGAAGGCGCCCATCAGGGAGAGCACAAGGAGCAGCGGGTGCGTAGGTGCGTTCAACAGGAGCAACGCCGGGAGCGCCAGGGCTGCGAATTGAACCAGCAGCTCTAGCGCGGCCGCCAGTGGGTAAACGCGCTTCAGCGCGGAGTTGGCGTCGGCGCTTGAGTCGAGTTCCGGTATCACCGGAACCATCGCCTCGCTCGCGTGATCAAAGGCACCACCAAGGAAGGCCTCCCGACATTTATTACGGGATATTTTCCCCGAGGTAGACTTGAGCAGCGAGCCATGTTTCACGATGGCGACGCGATGAATCGAACACTGGAGCTGACTGCTGATGTTGGCTTGAATCGCCCTCGAGAGCGCGCCCGAGTCGGCGTGCTCGTCTTTCGTTTCGGCGAGGATCACGAGGTCCTCAGTGCCCTTGTCCTCGTCGAAGACGCCAAAGGCCACCACCCTCCCAGGGTGAACACCAGGGACCTCAGCAGCGATGGTCTCCACGTCCTGGGGATAGAGGTTTTTTCCGGCGACGATGATCATGTCCTTCTTGCGGCCGGTGACGAAGAGCTCGCCCTCGTCTATGAAGCCAAGATCGCCTGTGTGGTACCAGCCGTCCGAGATCGCCGCGGCGCTCAGCTCTGGTGCGTGGAAATAACACTCGAGCATGCAGTCGCTGGTGAGCGCAACCTCGCCAATATGCGCGTCTCGCTGTGGGCGCCTGGTGTCAGGGTCGACGATGCGCACCTGGGTGTTGGGGATCACACGCCCGGAAGAGACGAAGGACCGGGAGGGCTCGCCGCGTCTCGCAGGCTCGATGGCGCCCCGCTGAAGGAAAGCCATGGTATCGGCTTCAATGGCTCGAGGCGGCTGGCCCATGGCGTTCTGAGTGACCGCGAAGGTGTTCTCGGCCATGGCGTAAGAGCTGGACAACGCGCTCTGGCGAAACCCCAGCGGCGAAAATCGTTCAGCGAACGCACGGTGCGCCTCAGCCGTGACAGGTTCGGCGCAGTTGACCAGCGCACGCAGAGAGTCGAGGTGAACACCTTCGAGGTCCTCGTCTCTGACGCGGTTGGCCATGAAGAGATAGGCGAAGTTGGGCATCCAGGCGAGGGTCCCGCCCTCCTCGGAGATCGCATGCAGCAGCGACACGGGGTTCGATACCCACTCAAAGGGATCGAGGGTCACCACAGGGACCCTCTGCACCATGGGCAGCAACAAACACGCGATCAACCCCATGTCGTGGTAGAGCGGCAACCAGCTGACGATCACGTCATCTGGCTGGAGGTTGATGCTCTGGGCGTAAGCTTCTGTTTGGGCGAGGAGAGCTCGATGGGTGATGGCCACGCCCTTCTTCTGCCCCGTGGTCCCCGACGAGTGCTGGAGAAACGCCACCGACTCAGCGGCCGGGATTTGCGGTGAAAAGTCTGCGGGCAACAATGCCCACTCTGGCGGTGTCACCACGGGAACTGGCGAGTCTTGCTCCGCAAAGAAGCGCGCCTTGCTGGCCTCGTCGGTGATGAGCAGCTTCGCGCCGCTCGTCTGCAACGCTTTTTCCAAGCCCTGGCGCAGCACGTTAATATGGACACGCGAATCGTCGGTGGGAAAAAGAGAGGGCAGATTGCCGGCCAGCATGGTCCCAAAGAAGGCGGTCATCAGCGCGGGTCCTTGGGGGAGCATGATGATCACCACATACCCAGTCCCAGAGCGCCGGCATGACACAGCGCTGGCGACGCGTCGGCCCTCAGCGCAGAGGTCACCGTAGGTCAGTTGTATGCGACTCTCTTGGGTCCGGAAGGACGCGAAGATCCGCGATGGGTTTGTGGAGAGCACCCTACCAACGATGGTCGTTTCGGCTTTCTCGGTGAACGGAACCAAGTTCTTCTGCTGGGCTTGAGTCAAAGACGGCCTCCTTATTAGGGCTAATCCCACCGCCCCGAAGAATGCGCAGCGCCATGACCAAAGGGCTTCAGAAGGCTCCCTCGTCCACCCTGGGGAGCTGAGGAGGCGAGGGTTCTATGGACACCTCAGGCAGTGTGTCGTATCGCCGCGTTGTGAGCCGCGCTGCCATCCAGTCCCGCGCCCGATCAAGCGCCAGATAGAGGCAGGGCACGACGATCAGGGTCAAGGCCGTGCTGAAAGAGAGGCCCCAGACGATCGCGAGCGCCATGGGCTCGAGGGCCTTGGAGGAGCCACCCCAGCCCATGCTCAGCGGCAAGAGGCCCGCCACGGTGGTGATGGTGGTGAGCAACACCGGGCGCAGGCGCAGACGACATGCCGCCACGAGCGCCTCGACAACGCTCATCCCACTTCGTCGGCGCGTATTAACGAAGTCGATCAAGAGGGTGGCATCGTTCACCGCGATACCCGCAAGGCCCACCACACCCACCAGCGCGATCAATCCCACAGGCTCACCGCTGATGAAGAAACCGAGAACCACGCCAATGAGCGAGAGCGGCACGGAAAAGAGCACCACTAGAGGCTGCCAGAGGCTACGAAACTGGGTCGAGAGCACCGTGTAGATCAGCAGCGCCGCCAACAAGAAAGCCGCGAAGAGTGACTCCAAAGAGCGCGCGGTCTCCTCCCACTCACCTCCAACGGAGATCTCTACCTCTGGATTCGCAGCTATCACGGCTGCGAGCTTGCGCGCCAACGCACGGTTCGCCCCTGCCGAGGTCTGCCCCTTGGAGAGTTCCGCCGTGACCGTGACACAACGCTTTCCGTCGCGACGCGTAATGATCGGGAGCGCGCGACCCCGCTGAATCTCCGCCAACTCTGAGAGGGGCACCTGCCGCCCCCCCGCGAGCACCAACTGCAATGCCTCAGGCCCAAGACGCTCTGCAGCCGGCGGCAGGCCCAACGAGAGCGCGAGGGATAGCGAGCGCTCCCCAAGGCGAAGGAGACCGAGATCCACGTGGGCGAAGCTCGCCCGCAGCTGAAGTCCAAGCTCCGGCCGTGTCAGGCCAGCTGTAGCGGCGCGCGCGCTGTGCAAACGCACCGAGATCTGGCTCTTGCCGGAATGCAGATCGTGGTCAACGCCCACGACACCGGGCACCGTCTGCAGCTCATGCTGCACGAGGCCCGCGATTTCGCCCAGGCGTTGGAGGTTATCACCTGTGATGCGCACCGCTACGGGTTTGCCCACAGGCGGCGCGAAGGTCACAGACTGGACCTCGATGGAGAGCGGCCCTGCGATGTCGTCGAGCCTCTCACGCAGCACATCGATAATCTGCTGACCTGCGCGGGAGCGCTCGCCGGGCCGCTTGAGGAAGACCTCGAGCATGCCGAGGTGGTTTCCGTCCTCGGGCCAAACCTTGGTCCGCATCCACCCTGCCTGAGCGACCATGCCACGAGCGTCGCCACCAAGCAGCGCTCGAGCGCGCGCCTCTATGCGTTGCAGGAGCGCCATGGTCTGTTTCAAGCTTGTGCCATGAGGCATGCGCACACGTACGTCGAAGCGTTGGATCTCGTCCTTGGCGAAGAGCACCACATCCTTGGTGGCGACGGCGGCCACCACGAGCCCAGCCGCCAACAGGGCGACCGAGAACGCCACGATCACCGGGCGACGCAGGGCGCTTCGCAGGAGCCCCTCGTAGCGAGCCATCCAACGCCCCATGCGTTCTTGCCAGCGCTGCGAGCGCGTCTCTGGCTTCAGACGACCAAACTCAGCCATATGCGAGGGAAGAAAGATCAATGCTTCCACGAGCGAAACGAGAAGCGCAGCTGCCACCACTTTGGGGATGATGGCAAAAAACTGACCCATCATGCCCGTCATCAGGAGCAGGGGGAGAAACGCCGCCAGCGTGGTCAACGTCGAAGAGATCACAGGCCACATCACCTCTTGTGTGCCGCTAAGGGCAGCCGCTGCGGGGGAGGCACCTGCGCGCATGTGGCGATAGATGTTTTCGACGATGACGATGGCGTCGTCGACGACCAAGCCCAGACAGAGGATCAACGAGAAGAGCGAGAGGTTGCTCACGCTAATGCCCATGAACTTCATCACGATGGCGGTGCCAAAGATCGCAACCGGAATACCCAGGGCAGCCATCACCGCGTTGCGGGCGCCAATGAAGAGCCAGAGCACGAGCACCACCAGCCCGATGCCCATCAGGCCGTTAGAGGTGAGGGTACCGAGGCCACGCTCCACCTCTTGAGCGCCGCTGCCAAGGACCGTCAGCTCGACGGACTCGGGGAGCTGGCGTTTTAGGTCTCGCACCACCTGGCGCGCTTGACGATCAAGGCGCAGAAGATCCCCACCCCGCTTCTTCTGCAACGTGAGCACGATGGCTGGTTGGCCAGAGGAGGCTGCCAAGCGCTGAGCCTGGGCGAGCCCGCGTTTCACGGTAGCCAGGTCGCCAAGGACAACATGCTCGCCCTGTGCATCAGAGCGCACCACGACCCCGCGCAGGTCGTCCAGGGAGCGCAAGCGACTAAGGGTGCGTACCGCTACCTCCTCTTTATCACGCTCGAAGCTGCCCCCTGGGATATTGCTGCGGCGCGCCTTCAGGGCTTGGGCGACGTGGCCCAGGGTGAGCTTGTGGGCCAGTAGCTGCGCCGAATCAAGGCGCACCTGCAGTTGTCGCTCGCGCAGGCCTGCGCTCTGCACCGCTCCCACGTCGGCCAAAGCGCTGAGCTTGCGTTTCAACTCCCGCCCTACTTCGCCAAGGACCCACTCTTGTTCAGCGATAGCGTCACCACCAAAGAGCACCATGGTCATGGCGGCTTGCACGGCACGCATGCGCTCCACCCGTGGGATGGGGAGATGTTGTGGCAAGGGCGCCTGTTGCACTCGGGCTTGGATATCGAGCAGGGCCTCGCTGATGTTGTCGAGCCCAGGGTCGAAGCTGATCAGGATGAAACTGCGCCCCTCGAAAGTCCTAGACATGGTCTTCTCAACGCCCGTGACGCTACGGACAGCCTCCTCGAGGGGCGCTGTCACCAGTTGCTCCATATCGCGCGCGGGCACACCGGGATCGAGGGATAAGATCCACGCAGCCTGACCCTGCACCTCGGGCAACTGCTCCTTGATATTTTGCTGGTAGAGATAGCCACCAGCGCCAAGCAGGCCAAGCATCAGGAGGTTCACCAGGATTGGCCGCCTCACAAAAAAACGCGTCATGGGCGGCTCTTCCCCTCAGGCTCTACGATCTGCACCTTCACCTCTGGACTAAGCCGGTGCTGCCCCACGACCACCAGCGTCTCTCCTGCGCTAAGGCCCTTG
Source organism: Deltaproteobacteria bacterium (assembly GCA_019314525.1). Taxonomy (GTDB): domain Bacteria; phylum Myxococcota_A; class Polyangia; genus JAFCZD01. The sequence goes on along the minus strand of JAFCZD010000182.1, from coordinate 1,090 downwards.
TGCACCTCCACCCTCGAGCCCCACCGACGCCCCGTAAGTTGCAAGCGTCGACGTTTGGCGTGCCCCTCCTGGACCACAAACGCGTAAGGCACGTCGAAGATCGAAACGATGGAGCCCTCGGGGATCAAGAGCACCTCTTCACTGCGACCGGTGTAGAGCGTGGTCTCTGCAAGCATGCCTGCTTTAAGAGCACCATCACCGGCTTCCACCTCAATCTCCACGGGCACCCGACGGGTTTGGACGTTCACAGCAATGCCCACAGCCAAGACCCGACCCGTTCGCAGTTGGGACGCGAGCCCCTGGGCGCCGCGCCGCGACACGCGCAACTGGCAGGGGTCGCCCTTGCTAACGCCCTCCGCCTCCTGGGGCGAAAGGCCGACCCGGGCCCGCAGGCGGGTGGTATCCACCACGCTCAAGAGCGGCTGGCCCACGTTCACTTCGTCACCAACTTTGACAAAGAGCTCTGCGATCCACCCGCTAAAAGGTGCCCGCAACCTGCGCTGGGAGCCGGCCGCCGCGAGCTCGGCGTCTTGGGCGTGCCAACCAGCGCGCGCCTGGCGCAGCGCGCTCCTCGCCCGGTCGAGCTGAGCGCGGGGGAGCGCACCCATGCGAACAAGCTTACGGACGCGACGGTACTGGCGCCGTGCGCGCCAAGCGCCAGCCCCAGCGCCACGACGACGTGCACGCGCTGCCGAGAGGCGCAGACCCAGGGCCTGATCGCCGAGCTTCACCAGCAAGGCCTTACGCTTGACGCGAGCGCCGAGCTGAACCGACACGCGTTCGACGGTCGCCGTGATACGCGACCTCAAAAAAGCCCGCCGGTGGGGCTCGAGTTGCGCGATGAGCCGGGTTTCTGGGCGTCGCTTATCGCGGCGTAGAACATGAACCTCCACGGGGAGGGGACGTAACTCGGCGCCGACGCTGGCTGCGGAGAGGTCTCCTTCGCAACCGGTGGCGGCCACCACGCCTACCAAAAATACGAAAAGACTGTGCTTTTCGCTAAGAACTGCATGTTTTACGTGGACGGGGAGATGGGCCAACGAGGACCTCCTTCTCCTGGCTAATCCCGAGGGCCCACAGATTGCGCAGC
>JAFCZD010000181.1 GCA_019314525.1 Deltaproteobacteria bacterium | reverse complement strand
CGTGGCGGTGGACGGCAGCGGCAATGTCACCCTTACAGGGTACTTCGAAGAGACCGTGGATTTTGGTTTTGGACCGCTGACCAGCGCAGGCGCCTTCGATGTCTTTCTGGTGCAGTTTACGCCCTAGAAGAGCGGCATCGTCGAAAGCCTAAGTTGTCGTAGACTCTCTTCTACAGCTGCAAACGTACAGGTCGCACTTTTGGGGGGTTCCAGGCGCTAAGGGCACAAATAGGGTAGGTCGGTGGCCTTGGCGAGTGTCCCCCACATACCCGCGCCGAGGTCAGACGCCACCATTTGTGGTGGTCCTGGCGTGGTGTCCCCACAGTCTCATCATCATCCGCGCCAGGACCATTCACGTCTGGTTTCCTGCTCCGTTTTTTGGTTGGCTCAGGGGCTGCGCTTTCAGGGGACTCCTCGACCCAGACGCCCCAATCCAGCGACCCACCATCATGAGTACCAAGCAAAAGTAGAAGCTCGCCCCCACAGCTGCCTCGGGCGTCGGCATGCGTCGAGTTTGGGGAGATGTTTTGGGAAGAAAACACGCAACTTCTCGCACTGGACTGCCGATACCTCTGTCAGCCAAGGAGAGTCCCATGTCTGGAATCACGCCTACGCGCCAGCGAAAACCACTTTACGAAACGCCACCGAAGCCGACGACTCTCACGCCGCCGGAACCTCCTCCAACCAAGACCACGGGTAAGCCAGCTCGCCGAGCAGTTCGAGACTGGGTTTGTTACACGCCAGATGAAAGTACATTCTTCGGATTGAAAGCACGTGCGCGGCCTGGGAAGGGCTCAACTCTTATCAAGAGTGCACCAATCGAGGTGCCTTGCCGCAAAGATGAGCCCCGTGATGTGACAGGACATTGCATGCCCGCCAGGCCGAGCAAAGGCCAAGGGGAGAATAAGGCCACAGAGCAACAAAACGCCAAGAACCATCGGCCTGCGCGCGCCCATCTCAAACGAGTTACCGACGAACAATTTGAGCGGCGCCGCATCGCAGTTCCTGACTCAGGCGTCGGCTTTGCCTTCGGCAAGAGCGAGGTCGATGAAGCGAAACTTCGCGCATGGTTTTCTGGGCTGAATATTGGTCAACAATGTGCACTCCGCAATCGTCGTGGCGCGATCACAATCACGGGTCAAACCAGCAGCCCGGGGCGACAGGCGGGCAACGAGAAGCTTGCCTTTGATCGTGCGCAGGCCGTGATGCGCTTCTTGCGAGAGGAACTCGGGTGCCGATGTGAGATAACCCTCAAGACACGCATTGCCCCCGAGGGAAGAAGAGACAATGCTGAGTCTCGCGTTGCCACCATCAAGTTTGAAACACAATATGGGATCGATAGCATGAAGCGGTTCATTCGTCCGCAGCGCGGTAGCATTGATGCCCTACCGATGCATATTGGCGGCCTGCCATCTGCTGAGGGTACCAAGTACGAAGAGAGTCGCTACGACAACAACCACCTCACTCCGACAATCGGCCCCTACTACATCATGCAGCATCCGAATAACGCCACAATGCGCGTCATTCATAAGGACAAAATCCCAGAAGGCATAAGCAAAATGAATGGATTCTTCCTCTGGGCCGAAGGCCGAGACTCGGCAGTGAGGCCACAGTATCCAACCACAGCCGAAGGCGCTCGTGGACAGGCAAAGCTGAACACTGGAGAGAAGATCAATGACAGGACCGCGCGTACCCTGATTGGTGTGAACAAGTGGCTCAACTCGCGCTTATGGTGTCACCTTTCCAGCGGAAAAAACATGAAAGACGCCGTAAGAGCTATGGAAAGAGACGCTGAGGTCAAGCTAGTAAGAACCATGTTGCTAATGACCGGCCTCGCCTGAAGGAAGCCCCATGAACACCCTCCCCATCATCTTGTCAATTTTCGTCCTCGCGAATTGCAACACTTCCAACACCTCCGACCCAGAGTTCGCCAAGGCGCGAACGCTGCTCAAGAAGGTCATCAAGCGGGCAGGGGGTGTCGAAGCGCTGCAGGCTGTGCGGACCATTCGCAAGGGTGGTTATGTCGCGCACCCGAACCTCCAATGGGTGGTGACTAGCCTGGTAGAGTTTCCCAACCACGGCCGTCGCGCCATACTCGACGGGAATCCGGCGAACCCAGCCCCCAAGATGTCCTATGCCCTTGTAAGCTCGCCCCACAAGAGACTCATGGTGAACTGCCTCGCTGCCCGCTGTAAAAAGCGCTACTCTCGAGACAAGGGCGAAATCCAGGCTCTACGTGAGGAGCTCGTGCTGCTCGAGGCCCCCTACCTCCTCGGTAGCCTTGCTGATGGAAACGCCATACTCCGCGCAGCCACAGGCATGAAACTCCCGCCAGGTCAGCTTGCCATCAAAGCGAAACTCCAAACGGGCACATGGGCCACCATCGTCATGGACGCCAAGAGACGCGTGATCGTGGAAGTACGACGAAAGATGCATTCTACGTGGAAATGGACTCGCACACAGGTGCTGCAATTTGACGATTGGCGCATGGTGGGCCGCGTGCTCTACCCCTTCCGGGTACATGTTGACCCAGCGGTGGCCGTGCCCCCCGATGCCAGCGAGCCCATCGGCACCACGTTTTTCTATCAGAACGTTGAGTTGAATGGCGCCATGAAGACCAGCGAGGTGGTGGGCGACTTGCCCGTGAAGACGCTGGCGAAGCCCTTTCCGCCCATGCACTATCGAATCTGGAAGCCAAGGCATCCCAGCGCGAGCGCACCCTCCGCACCCACCAAGAAACATCTCACCACCTTGGCCAAGGCTCAGACACTGCTGAAGGAGGTGATCGAGCGAGCTGGGGGTGTCGAGGCGCTGCGAGCTTTGCGCACCATTCGCAAGGTTGGCTATGTCAACCGGCCAAACCTCGACATCGCGACAACGACCCTCGTGGAGTTCCCGGGCCACGGCCGTCGAGCGGTGCTCGACACTGGGAACGCCAACGGCAAGCTGTCCTACGCCCTTGTCAGCTCACGCCGCAAGAGACTCGTGGTGGGCTGTATCACCAACGACGGCTCTTGCGAAAAGCGGTACTCTGAAGACATGGGCGAAATCCAGGCTCTACGTGAGGAGCTCGTGCTGCTCGAGGCCCCTTACCTTCTCGCCAGCCTCGCCGACACCAAGGTCACGCTCCGCTCATCCGGGAGCATCAAACTCGCAGCCGATCACGTTGCGATCGATGTAAAACTCCAAACGGGAACATGGGCCACCATCGTCATGGACACCAAGAGACGCGTGCTTGTGGAAATACAACGGAAGACGCATTCCCAGAAGGCTGGAACTCGAAAACAAGTGATCGAATTTGGCGATTGGCGCATGGTGGGCCGCGTGCTCTACCCCTTCCGCGTGCGCGTTGACCCCACGGATGTGGTGACCTTTGACGGGCATGAGGTGACCAAAACTGCGTTCTTTTACAAGAAGGTTCAGTTGAATAAATTTGTAAGCACATCGAGTGTGGTAGGCGACATGCCCTTCAAGAAGGCAGCAGAGCCATACCCCCCAAAGCTGATACCCGTCTTGCATCTGGAACCAAAATGAGCGCACACGTTACTGTTGCAGCCCACCCACCACGCTTGCGCCGCTTTGATCCAAGGCCACTCCCTCCAGAGGTGCACGCTTCACCATCGCCGGAGCAGCCTCAGCGCCCTCCCGCTCGGCTTCCAGCGCCACACGGTTAATTTCACTGAGCAGGCCCCGTCCACGGGCAAAGTCCACGGCGTGCAAAGGTAGCCGGCCCTTCTTCGCCCAGTGCCGGCGGATGAAAGCCTGACGCTCTTCGAGCTTGCGTCGGTAGATGCACTGCAGGTCGCTGTGGTCGCGGATGACGTGAGGCGTGAGCACCAAGAGCAGGTTGGTCTTGCGTCGCGTGGTGGAGGTGCGGCGGAAGAGCGCGCCGAGGATCGGGATGTCACCAAGGAGCGGCACCTTCTGTACCGACTTCTGTTCTTCCTCTCGCACCAGGCCGCCGATGACCACTGTTTGACCATCGGGCACCGAGATGACGGTCTTCAGCGTGCGCTGTCCGGTGGCCACGCCCAACTGGCCCACGTCTTCTTTCACGCTGGACGCCTCCTGGTCGAGTTTGATCCGAACCACGTCGCCCTTGCCGATGGAAGGCGTGAGCTTCAGCTTAAGGCCAACCTTCTCGCGGGACACGTTGACAAATGGGATCGAATCGCTAGCGCCGGTGATGGGCATGCCCGAGACACCGGACTTCACAGGTATTGTGTCACCCACAAATATCTCAGCCTCCTCGTTGTCCGTAGTGAGGAGGTGCGGGGCCGAGAGCACGTCGAGGTCTGTGGTCTTGGCGAGGGCTTGGAGGATTACGCCAAAAGACGGGACCTTCCCTTCGCCAAGGCCCAGGTCTGCGCCCTCGATCATCGGCCCCATGACGCCCAACGCCAAACCCACCAGGGAGTCAGAGGAGAGCCCCATGGAGTTGCCTTCGGCGTGCCCCACGCCGCCAAGGAAGGTCGTCTCCGACGAGTTCTGCTCGGCGCCGTGAAAGGCCACGCCCAAGGCGTGGTCGCCGTCGAGGGAGAGTTCGAGCACATAGGCTTCCACGAAGACCTGTCGGCGGGGCTTGTCGAGCTGGCGGATCATCTCACGCACGTGCAAGAAGTCGCGCGCCGAGGCAAAGATCAAGAGCACGTTGTTCGTCTTTTCGGCCTGCACCTGCACCCGCCCCTCGAAAATGCTCACCGCTTGAGCGGCCTTGCGCCCTCCCTTGGCTGAGGTTCCGCTGGCGGCGCCGACTACACCGCTGAGGGCACCTGCGAGGGCTTCGGCGTCGCCGTACTCGAGGGCATAGACCCACGGGCGGGCTATGGCGCCACCTGGCTTGACGTCGAGCAGGCGAATGAGGCGCAAGCAGCGCTTGTACGAGGGGTCGTCACCGATAAGCACCAGAGCGTTGGTACGCTCGTCCACCACGAAGCGCATCTCCGCGCTTCCTTGAGCGGGTGATAACGCGGGCGCTGCTGCGCGTTGTACCCGGGGAGCGGCCCGTCGTCGTGAACCGCGCACTTTTGTCTTGGTGTGAGGCGTGCTGCGCGTGGCGCTTGCTCGTGCGCGTGATGGGGCAGGGGGCTGCAACTCCTCTAGCAGCCGCCGCAGTTCGCTGGCGTCGGCGTGCTTGGGCCGGACAATCCACATCTTTTCGCTCGCTGACGAAGGGCGAAGCGCCTCGGCGATGCGCACCAGGCGACGCACGTTGTCGGCTCCGTCGGTGATAATCAAGGTGCCGGTGGCATGAAAGGCGAGGATTTTTCCCGAGCGCCCCACGAGCTGCCCCAGGGTTCCCTGAAGGGCGGCAACGTGCTCTCTGCCCACACGCAGCAGTTGCGTGACCACCATCGCTCCTTTGGGGAGCTTGGCGCGGTCTTTGTGTAGGAGCGTTGGCAGAGACGTTTGACTGGCCTGGTTGGCGGGGATGATGCGCAAGAGCTTTCCGCGTGGCACCACGGTATAGCCCATGACGTCCAACGCCGACGCGAAGGCGTGGTAAGCCTCCGAGGGGGTGATGGCTGTGGGGGAGAGCAGGGTCACGGATTGGGTTCGGGCCACCGCGCTAGCAAAGACGAAGCGCTTGCAGGTCATGGCGCTTATCCAGCTAACAAGCTCTCCGAGGGTCGTCTCCGCTTTCAGCGTGACCTTAACGCGCTTATGCGCTGGAATGTTCACGCAGCTATTGAACGCGCTCTCCCCTGGGAGAAGGCGCTGAGGGGCAGTAGGCGTTGTAATGGGGGTTGGTGGTGCTGCCCTAGGCTGGGCCGCGTTGGTTGTTGATGATAAGAACGCTGACAAGAACATGAGAGTCCATAAGCATTTCATGACCCTTTGCATAGCAAGGCCGATGCCAGCTCATGGTCACGTGCATAGGTAGCACTTAGGGCGGGGTGAGGCGCCCATGTGGGCGTTTTGTGCCGTCCTGTCACGAGGACCCAAGGGCAGTGTGCCAAAGGGGCAGGGCAGGCGACCGCCCTCAAGCTGGCGCACTTCCAAAAAACATGGCAGCAAGGGCACCTGTCTTGCCAAAGGGCGCATAGGAACGCACATGGACGATCAATCTCCAGAAACAACCGGCATGGATCCCCATAGAGCAACCATGGAAGAAGCCAAGAGACGGGGCGCGAAGTTCGCTCACTCGAGTTGGAGCCTGGCTTTGGCTGGCCTCGTAGTGGTGGTGGCGGCCAACACCATGAACGGTGTCGCCATCCTCTTTGGCCTCTTGGCGGGCGTACTGCTGCTGGCGAGCTTCATTCTTGGCATCGTCGGCCTGGCCTCGTCGGCGCGGCGGTCTGGCTCGAGCCTGGCCGGTGGCATTGTGGGGATTTCTGCCTCGGTGCTCGTCGCTTTGGGGGCGGTGATGGCTGTGGGCGTGCGGGAGTTGAGGAAGCCTGCTGCTCCACAACCGCTCACGCCAGACTCCTCCCAGGAGCTTCGCGAGATAACAGACAACGCCTATCGTTTCACCCTGAAGTGGCCTGGAAAGGCATGGAAGCTCCTCCCTCGCGAGGCCGCGACAGGCGTGCTGCCAGACGCGTTAGCGGGCATGACAGGTGGCAAGGACCTTTGGGGCGTGGTCGTGGTAGAGCGGGTGGGCGACCTCACTACCGAGCGCTTCGCTCAACTTTCCTTCGAAGCGATGCAGTACGACAAGATCGAAGGGGAGAAGCGCACCAAGATCATTTTTGCTGGAAAGTCTGCCATTCAAAGCAATGTCCGTGTGATCCATCGAGGCACAAAACTGGGCTTGAGGATCGTCTACTTCATGCACCAGTCTCATGGCTATAAGCTCTTCGGCTGGGGAACGAGCAAATCCATGGGCCCCGCAGGCGCCAGCCTCGAGCCTTTCTTCAGCGCCTTTCACCTGCTCCCCGGGAAGGTCGTGACACAGACCACGATGCGCAAGGCGCATGACCAGTCAGGCGCGGGATGGCGCGTACGTAAGAATGTCTATGAGAACGCCTACTGGGGCTTGCGAGTGACGCCCGCCAAAGGCTGGCGGCTGATACTGAACGAGGAACTCAAAACTCACAACGACGAGGCCATAGTGGGGTTGGCCAGCAACGCCCCTGCCATGAGCGTGATCGTGATGTCTGAGAGGATCTCAGCGAAGGCCTCAAGAGCGGCGCTCGTGGCCTTCTACCAGCAGAGCATCCTTGCATCGGAGGGTATGGCGCCTGACGGTGAAAGCACACTGCGAATCGCGGGCCAAAGGGTGAGCGCGAAGCGTTACAGGATGTCTGAGCATGACCTCCTTCACGCCATCGTCTTTGTCTCTGGGGTGGCCTATCAAGTGCTCATCACCTCCCTCCAGAGCGCCCGGTCGCAGGTGCACGAACAACTCCCCGCGGGGCTGGCCAGCCTGTCGATAATTCCCGAGAAGGATCTCATGCCGCTGCGCCAGAAGCTCGCCAAGAGCTTCCTGGATGTTGATCTGGTCGACCACGGCTTTGCCCTCCGACATGGCGTCTACACCGACTTTGATCACCGCTTCTCTTTGACGCTGCCTGCAGGTCACTGGGAGGCAGTGGTGGGCAAGCAGTCGACAAGTTTTGCTTCCCTGAGCCGAATCTGTTTCTTCGACCAGGTGGCCGGGCTCTCAGGCCTAGTGCTCTCTGCTCCGCTGAATCCCGCTGAGCAGAAGAGCAAGGATGCGACGCGCCTTTTTTATCGCCGCGTGCTCTCCCACCGCTTCACCACGACAGTGCCCAAGAGCACACCATCCTCGACGAAGCTTGGCGACTTCATCGCTCTCAGCGACACCTTCGAGCGCAACCAGGTGGGGGAGCGCAGCATGGAACACATCGTCGCCTGGGTTGACAAAGGGTACGGGCGCGCCCTCGTGGTGTTGGGACCAAAGACTCTCTATAAACGTTTCGTAGGACGCTTGGCGGGCCTGAAGGCGGCGCTGCGACCCTTGGCTGTCACGACGCGCGCACACTCGCGAAAGGGCAACGTCTTCACGGATAACCAACTCGGCTTTCGCGCCAAAGGCCCTGATCCCTCGTGGCGTCTGCGGAAGTCCGTGGGACAAAAGACTCTGGCGATCAATCGAACGCTTCGCTGGGATAAGAGCGCAGAGCGCTTCGAGGTCTTTGCCGTCATCGTGTCAGAAGACCAATCCCGAGTGATGTGGGGTGTGCTCGAGCAGAAGCTCATCGAAGGGCTCTCCAAGGGAGCTTTGGGCAAACCCAAACGGTCAATGACCAAGGTCGCGGGGTTGACCGCTCGACGCATCACCGCGCATACGCTCACAGAACAAAGAGAAGCCTACCTCATGCGCCGTGGACATACCTTCTTCGGGCTGATGACTCGAACCAAACACTGGGGAACCAAGCCCGACGTTCTGCTCAAAGGCTTCGAGTTGCTCTAGATGACATCGGCCGGGCGTAACTTAAGGGCGTAACTCAGGGGCACGCAGGGAGCGTGGTGGCATGTACACACGCCGGCGGTGTCTGCCCAGCCAATCGCGTTTCCACCCAGCGCACAGCGAAGGCAGCTGAGTGGGGCACGATGTCGAAGTGAGTGCGGTCAGGGTACTGACACACCAGGGGCTCGACCCCGTGGGCCTGCAGATAGTCTCGAGTGCACGCTTGTTTTTCTGGCGGGCTCTGGGCGTCAGCTATGCCACCGAGCATCAAGACGGGCGCACCCTGCGCGTCGGGCACCACGTCACTGGCCTTGATTCGGGCGACGTAGGCCTCCGCGCGGGCTGAGCAGTGGGTATCCCGAATGCACTCGGCCATCTCAAGTTGCAGATCCGGGTCAACGAGATTGGCCACGGTGAGGGGCACAACATAGCCCGCACTCGGCTTCGCCAGCGCGGCTGTCAGCCCATAGATGCACTTGGTCTTCACAGCATCCACGACAAACGCGCGCAAGTCAGGATGGAAGACCTCTCCCGCTCGTGCCTCACCAAAGAGGTTGGCAAAATCAGAGTAGAAGGCCAAGACCACCACTGCTCGTGTGACTCCGCCGCCGCCCAGCAAAGGCACCAGCTTGGGATATTGCCAACCGAGCAGGCTGCGGTTTTCCGTGACGTTCCCTGCGTAGGAAATGATGGCGGAGAGGGTGACGTCGGGCGCGCCGTAGCTCGCGCCAAAGGCCTGGGCGCTCAGCGCCGCCCCGCCCCCCTGGCTGTGTCCAGCCACCACCAAGTCGGCGTCCACGCTACCAGGGGCCAGCGCCGCGATGGCCGCGCGCCCCGCATCCAACACCGAATGGGCGGTGTCTGGGGCGTGGCCATAACCCTGCACGCCTGGGTTGCCCAGCCCAGCGTAGTCCGGCGCGATCACCACGTAGCCTGAGGCGACCCAGGGCAAGATCAGCGCGTCCTGCCCGTCATCTGTGCTGGGGAATGATGACGGCGCGCAGTGGTCCGCCAAACCGGCGGTCCCATGAGTGGCGACCACCACGGGTCGCGCTGCTGCGTTGGGCGTGTCTGGGACGAGCAGCGTGGCCGTGCCTGTGCCAAACACCCCTGCCTCCCGTTCGGTGCGGTAGGCAACACGATAGGCGCGATAGCCCGAACGAACCTCCACATCGGGCACTTCGGCCAACGCCGCGGTGAGGTCCACCTTGGAGACCTCGCCATCAGAGACACAGGCTACGATGGCACCCAACGGGTCAGCGTGGGTGGTCTGAGCCGCGTAGACCGCGTCGGCGTCGTCAACGCAGGCGATGGATAGCGACAACGCAGGGCGTGGTGCGAAGTCACGGGCAAGGTCAGCAGCGCCCACCTCAGCCACAATGATGTCGGCTTGGCTGTCTGGCTGCAGCTGATCAGAACGAGAAGAACACGCCCAGAGGCACACGGGCACACAGACGATGAAGAATAATCTGGGAAAGTGTTGCATGGGAGAAGTCTACACCGGCGTGAATCAGCGCCCAAGACCCATGACTGTGACGACGCCAAAGCAAGTTCGCATAAAGGCCTACATTTCCTGCTCTATTCATTTTTCGTATTGGAAGGTGCTACCCTAGGCTCATGCATTTGGGCGGGTTGGTGACAAGTCGGCGAGAGTTGGCCGCTGTGGTGAGCGC
>JAFCZD010000180.1 GCA_019314525.1 Deltaproteobacteria bacterium | reverse complement strand
CAAGACCCATTGAGAGGACCACGAGCAGACCAAAGAGTATTCGCGCCGCCTTCTGCATCATTCCTCCAAGACCACTCTAGATGTTCCCGGCGTACGTCGCGAACCAAAAGAAACCAAGTTTTTGCGGACGTGAACACATAGTTACACCGTGAATCAAAGGTCACAAAACGTTGAGGGCCTTCCTTCTGTATGCATCTAATATTATGAGCTTTTATGCCTGGCATTGCCTTTGCTTTATCTATGGCATCACCCGGAGGTGGGCTATGCAACACATCACCCTCTTCACCCTCTTGTTCCTCTCTATGCCTGTCAGCGCCCTCGCGCTGCCAGCCCAACCTTGGGTGGTGGAGCATGAAGGGGCGCCCGAGCTAGAGTCGAGCCCCAATGAGATCGCCCCTGGCTACTTCTCACCGAGCCATCCATCGCCCCAGCAGATGCTACGCGAGAGGCCCAGCTATCCATCGCCGCAGCAGATGCGACGCGAGAAGCCCAGCTATCCATCGCCCCAGCAGATGCGACGCGAGAGGCCCAGCTATCCATCGCCCCAGCAGATGCGACGCGAGAGGCCCAGCTATCCGTCGCCGCAGCAGATGCGACGCGAGAGGCCCAGCTATCCGTCGCTGCGTTGACGCTGTGATTCATGGGGAGATGTTGACAAGCGTGGAGCAGCCCCACAGGATACCCGCGCTATGCCACGGTTTCGAAAAGCCTTCTCACTGCTGCTGCTGAGCTCGATGGTGCTCTCTTCACCATCTGCGTTTGCCAACGATGATCCTGACGTTGACCCCGACCGCTATGAGTTTTCGGCCCTGCCGATTTTTATGGCCGACACAGATCGCGGGTTCATCACTGGGGCTACGGGTTTGGTGGTGCGCTTCAAAAAAGGCTATTATCCCTACCGTTGGCGCATGCAGCTGCTGACGCGCTTCTCCGTTGAGCGGCAGCCTGACGACACCCTGCAGCTCCCCTTCCACGAATATCGGCTCCGTTTTGACATCCCGGGAGTGTTGACACCTCGTCTACGCCTTGACGCTGAGGTCGCCTTTCGCCGCTACACAGACAGCGGCTACTACGGTTTTGGCAATGACTCCCCCGGCGAAAACGGTGTTGATCGGTTCAATGAATATGATCGCGTCTACCCCAGCGCCTTGGTGCAAGCACGCTACACTTTTTCAAAACATCTGAGCTTTCTTGTGGGGCTCTCCTTCACCTACAACTGGCTCGAACTCTACGAGGACAGCAAGCTCCGGACTGACACACAAAGCCTTGACCCAAAGGTCCGAGACCTCTTGCACGGCACAGAGGATCACGCCTTGACCATCACCAGCCTGGGCTTGGTGTGGGATACCCGAGATCATGAGTTTTCGCCCACCCGGGGCATGTTCCACGAGCTGAGCTGGCGTCTGTCGCCAGGGCTCGAGTTGCTCTATGGGGGCGCTAACGCCACTGCTCGCTTCTTCTATCCCCTCCTTGGCGAAAAGCTGGTGGTCGCCTCTCGTTTGGTGCTGGACTTCATCGTCGGAGACGCGCCCCTCTACGAGCTATCACGTTTTGGTAGCTTGACTCCCCAAGATGGAATTGGTGGTGCCCAAGCGATCCGCGGCGTGCCCTTGCAGCGCTACCACGGAAAGATCAAGGCTCTGGCCAATGTCGAGCTTCGGTCTGAGCTGGTGGCTTTTCACCTGCTCTCCCAACGCTTCAAGCTCGGTTTCCTCGCTTTCGTCGACATGGGGCGCCTCTGGAGTGACTATGAAGCGCTCCAGCGCTTTGACGGTGACGGCCTTGGCCTCAAGCTGGGTCTGGGGGGTGGCTCGCGCTTGCGTTGGGGTGAGACTTTTGTGTTGCGCTTCGATCTCGCGTGGTCACCCGACGCTGATCCCGTTGGCGCCTATATCGGCTTCAATCACGTCTTCTAAACGCGAGCAGGAAGAGTAGGATCACGCTGAGCGCGTAGCTTAGTGCCTTCGAGCTTAGTGGGGTCGACCCTACAGAACAGCCTGATCCCTGGAGAGCGCTCTGCCCATCGCTGGGTGTATTGGGTGTATCGGGCAGCTCAGCGCTGGCGCTCCAGAAGCTCGTCTCCTTGCGCGCACCAGCCCAAGAGAAGCTGATGTGCACATGATCGGTGTGTGGGTTATCGCCCGTGTAGACACGCCACCCGTCATCAGCGCGATAAGCGCCCCAGACCTCGTAATTCCAAACGATGTACATCACGCCCAATCGCCTCGCCATAGCGTGAGGCTCACCCTGCGCATCAGCGGCCAGCAACCAGCTGATGAGATCTTCGGCCGCCTCATTTCCCACCTCCACCATCCAGTCCCAGGCACGCCCCTCTTTGTGTTCGCTCACCCCCCCGACATCACACTCACGCGCTATGCCACCATCCATTGTGCAGGGATAGGCAGCGAGCACGAGATCGCGGAAAGCCATCACACCGGGTTGAGGGGTGGGCTCACAGACCTCTTGCGGTTCATACCCAGAGAGGCTCTCAATGCTCTGCTCGAACGAACTCGGAGTAAGAGGAAATCCGCCACAGCTCTCCACGGCGGAGCCTCGCTGGCTCCACTCCTCAGGCGCACCACATGCTGCGATGAGGAGTGTCAGAGTGACGACGGAAGGAAAACTCTTCAGGCTGACCATCACACCCATCATAGCAGCATAATGAGAGACAACGAGAGAACGTGCCTCAGCACCCTTTTGGTCGTAAGCTTCAGCTTCAAAGCTCTCGAGGGGACACCGATGTCGCTAGAATTGGAGACGTTACGCCAGGAGGCAGAGAAGCTGCTCGAGCAAGGTCAAGCTCTAGCCGCGGTACGAGCCTATGTTGCGGTGTTGCGCCACGTCCCCCGAGACTACCGTGTTCGCATCGCCCTCGCCGACGCCCTGGCACGAGCAGGCGAAAAGAGCGCCGCGGCTCATGTCTATGGTGCGGCGGCCCGCTCGTGTATCGAAGGCGGCTTACCCTTGACGGCCATCGTGGCCATCCGCGCGGCCGAGGCTCTCGAGCTCAACGCGCGAGAGCACGGCGTTATCGACGGGCTCATCGAAGAGCTGGCCACCACCTACGGTCGAGGATCTCCCCGCATCGGCAGCGTAGGTGGACGCATGAACGTCACCTATCCCAAAGACACCACCGTGGACAACCGCGAACTGCGGCGCGCCATGTCCGTAGCGGACCTCGTCGCCGAGGCGACCCAGGTTGGCACCGATCTCTCGAAGGTCGGTGATATGCCACCGGCTTTCCCCGAGGTGGCGCTATTGAGTAAGCTCAGCCCCAAGCGCTTCATGGCCGTCGTCAAGGCGATCTGGGTGCAACGCCTACCCACCGGACACATGTTGATACGGCGGGGCTCGCCGGGTAGCTCGTGCTACCTCGTGGCCGCAGGAAAAGTGCGCGTCACCGCCCCCGATGACGCTGGCATCGAGCGGCAGTTGGCCCTGCTGGGACCTGGAACCCTCGTGGGCGAGATGGCGGTTATTACCGGCTCGCCACGGCTCGCTGATGTCACCGTGGTGGAACCCGCCGATATCCTCGAACTCGATCCCGAAGCCTTGGCGGCCATGGCAGAAGAGCTCGACCAACTTGCGCCAGTGCTCGACCAGCTGGCGCAAAACCGCTGGATGAAGAACCTGCTTGAACAGAGCCCACTCTTCCGCCCCTTCTCCAACAAAGACCGGCAGAAACTTCTACAACGCTGCAGCGCCTATCAGGTGCCCCAGGGAACAACACTCTTTGCCCAAGGGGGCGAGGTCAAGGGCATCTACCTACTCTTGCGCGGTGAAGTGCTGGTAGAGCACATGAACCAAGACCACAGCGAGGTGGTCTTCGCAGCCACGATGGTCGCCGGAGCGACCCTCGGCACCCGGGAGAACCTCCAAGATTCGCGCTCTGATGCTACCGCCGTGAGTGTCACGCCCTGTACAGTGCTCTTTCTCTCAAAATCGGCCGTCCAGCGTCTCATCAAGGCTGTGCCGGAGTTTGCACAACAGCTCAAGGCTGTCAGCGAAAAGCGTGTGCGTGACGTCGAGGATGCTGAGCAGCGAGCGACCTTGCGCATTCACGCACCGCTGAAGCAAAAGCCCCCAGCGGAGGATGTTGAAGATCCAGAAGAGGAGGAGCCTACAACCATTGACTTCCGTCGGCGGCAGACACCTCCCCAAGACGAAGATCTGGACGAGCCCACCCTCGAAGAACCGGAGACACCCGCTCCACAAGCGGAAGAGTGCATGGGCTGCGAAGATACCGTGCGTGCCAAGATCACGCCCCCTGTTGAAGAGCCGGTAGAGAAAAGGGCTGAGAAGAAAGCCAAGAAGAAGACCCCCGACAGGAAGGCTCGCGTGCAGGAGAGCAGCGAGATCTCTTCGACCATGCACGAAGAAGAAGACGGTCTCTTCACCTCGGCCCCCCCCGTGAAAGACGAAGACTGAGAGACCACACAGCTGCTATCCAGCGCCCTGCGTCTGCGCTATCTTGCGCCCATGTTCCGCCACAATCTAAGATTGTCCCTCGCTCTCATCCTGCTCACTAGCTGCTCCTTTGACGCTAGTGGGCCTGCAGGTCTGGCTCCGACCAAGCCGGACTTGGGCCCCGTGGGGGATAAGAGCGTACCCACCTTGGATGTTGAAAACTTCTGTGCCGCCCAACCATGCCCGTTCGGTTGTGACTCCGAAGAGAAGCGCTGCTTGCGGCTGCTACCCTCGAACTTTGACCCCCGCCCACTCTATGACCAAGCCACCACAGATTTGGTGCTCAGCAGCAGCGATCAGGTGCTCATCGACACCACCAGCGGCACGATCGAGGTCGGCGGCGAATTCCTGCAACAGAGCATGCCCCTGATCACCCAGCTTGGTGTCGAAGGCTACCGTGCACGCCTCCTGGCGTTGAACTCGCTGACCATCACCGCCGACACCGTGGTCAAAGTGACAGGGTCCCACCCCCTGATCCTCTATGCCCGTGATTCCATCACCATCATGGGCTTGCTCGATGCCAGCGCCGACGGTGTGGTACCGGGCCCTGGCGGCAGACAGGGTGGAGTGGGCGACAGCGATGTGGAGTTGGACCATGGGGAGATCTGCGGCTGGGGTAGTCGTACAGGTGGCGAGGGCAACGGCGGGAAGCTGATGAAAGCCTTCAGCACAGACCTCACTACAGACGGCGGTGGAGGCGGCGGCGGATGGGGCTCGCGCGGTGCGTCTGGCGGCCCAGGAGGACCATGCACGTTTGGGTTCATTGTTGTGACCGTTGCTGGTGCAGGGGGTGGCGGCGACGCGGTAGGCAATGACGAGAATTATGCCCTTTCGCCTCTCCTTGGGGGCTGTGGGGCTGGCGCTGGCGGGGGCCCCGACCCTGGAACGGCGCTTGTCGCAGATCCCATTCGCCTAGGGGGCAATGGCGGGGGCGGCGGGGGTGCATTGCAGCTCTCCGCAGGCACACGCATTACCATGGCGGCCACCGCGATTATCACTGTGGGCGGTGGAGGAGGGGAGCCTGGTGGTGACCTGGCCGGAGGGGGTGGAGGCGGCAGCGGCGGCTCCATTCTGATGGAGGCCCCCACCCTCGACATCAATGGCGTCCTCGCGGCCAACGGGGGTGGAGGAGGAGCTGGGGGGTCAGCGTTACAGGATGTCAGAGCAGCGGGTGGGGAAGACGGTGGCTCAAGCAACGTCGCCGCCAATGGTGGCACGATCCCTCCAGGGATAGTTTTTGGCGGCTATGGTGGAGATGGCGCTGCAGCCGATGGTGATGCCCACGTCGGCTTTGGAGGCCCAGGCGTGTGCAACGCTGGAGGTGGTGGTGGGGGCGTGGGCAGCATCGTGCTCATCTCCAGCACGGTCCCCGCCAATGTGCCCGCATCCCCCACCCCAACGCTGCTCTTCCAGCTCCAAACCTGGTAGCTCTCACACAAGCAGATCGAGCAGGTCGCCCCGAGAGAGGCTCGCCGACGCTGTGCCCTCAAGGGCCATGCCCGCGAGGTTCTTCTTCTTCTCCTGGAGGTCCAGCATGCGCTCCTCCACAGTCCCCTCAGCGACCAGACGATGCACCATCACGGGTTTTGTCTGACCAATGCGATGGGCTCGATCGGCCGCTTGCTGTTCCACGGCGGGGTTCCACCAGGGATCGAGGATGAAGACGTGATCTGCCGCGGTGAGGTTGAGACCAACGCCACCGGCACGCAAGGAGATCAACATCACAGGAGGAGCCGACGGATCCTCGGCTTGAAAGCACTCCACCACCCCTTGGCGATCCCGCGTCTGACCGTCCAAGCGACAGAAATCCACGCCAATCTGGCCCAAGATCGGCTCCACGAGGTCTAGCAGGCTCGTCCACTGTGAAAAGACCAACGCCTTATGTCCCTCGGCCACCAGCTCCTCGAGCTTGTCTCGTAACAGGCGCAGCTTGGATGAGGGCGCGCTGCCACGGCCTTCGCCACCCGGTAAGAGCGCGGTATGACAGGCTGCTTGACGAAGTCGCAGCAGCGCCTCGAGGGCGGCGAGCACGCTTCCCCCGCCCCCCAGCTTGCGCACAACCTCCTGCTGGGTGGCTGCCCGCACAGCGTCATAACTCTGCTGCTCCTGCTCATCGAGGGCGAAGCGCCAGAGCATCTCTGTACGTGGAGGAAGATCTGGCGCTACCTCCGCTTTGAGTCGCCGCAAGATGAAGGGTCGGACGCGCCGGTGCAGCTCCTCTTGAGCCTGCCCATGGGCGATAGCCTGCGTGAAACGCTCCTCGAAATCCGCCCGACCACCGAGCAGGCCGCGATTGAGGAAATGAAAGAGACTCCAGAGATCCCCGAGGCGATTTTCCACGGGCGTCCCTGTGAGCGCCACCCGCCACCGAGCGTCCAGCGCAAAGGCTGCGCGAGCGGCTTGGCTCTCGGGG
This sequence comes from Deltaproteobacteria bacterium, assembly GCA_019314525.1. Taxonomy (GTDB): domain Bacteria; phylum Myxococcota_A; class Polyangia; genus JAFCZD01. Next base: position 5,252 of record JAFCZD010000180.1, on the reverse strand, counting down.
TTTTTGATCTGCTGCGCCTCGTCGAGCACCAGAGTGTCCCATTCCACCGCCCCAAGCGCCTCGACGTCCAGGCGTAAGATCGCATAGCTGGTGAGGGTGAAGTCAGCCTCGACGAGCTTCCGTGTGGACCCATGGTAGAGACAAACACTCGCATGTGGGCGAAAACGGGCGATCTCCCGCCCCCAATTCGAGAGCACACTGGTGGGGGCAACCACCAAACAGCGCCCCTGAGCTGCTGCGAGCAGCTGGAGTGTCTTGCCAAGCCCCATATCGTCAGCGAGCAGGGCACCCATCTGCAGCTCTCGCAAGAAAGCCAACCAATGAACACCCTGTTGCTGGTAATCGCGCAGATCGGCGGTGAGGTCTTCTGGAAGCTCAGCAGGAGGGATCCCGGCGAAACCCTCACTCAGAGCTGCTCGGAGACGCGCCAACTTGGGAGGCTGGGGAGCATCGAGGGATTCGAGCAACTCGGCCACCTCGAAGAGGCGCGCGTTGGGTAAGCTGCCGTTGCGAGGATCGCGACAGGCGAGTAGCTCTGCCACCTTGTCCCCGTAGCGCGAGAGCCAGTCGAGAGGTAGCTTCGCATAGCCACCCCCGGGGAGCTCGAAGAGACGCCCACCCGCTTCCCATGTGGCGAGGATAGCGGCACCGTCTACTTTGGCGCCAGCCACCTCGAAAGTGACAGCCAGGCCATCCTCGCGCCCCGCCACCTGAGGCTGCAAATCACCCACGACGCGATACGCTTGGAGGGCTGCCTCTCCGTTGAGCTCGATAGACCCGCCCTGCGCGGCATCTCGCAGGCGTTCAGCCCATGGCATCGCAGCTTCAGGCTCGATCACTCGACCATGGCCTGCTCTCATACCCCATTGCTTCTGCAGCCGATGGGAGAGGCGCGCCTCTTCTTCTTCATCTCGCAAAGGAACGGTCGTCCCGCCGCGAAAGAGGTGCAGTCGCGCGCCGTCTACACGAGCGATGGGTGGCTCACCGTAGACCAAAGAGGGCAAAACGCGCAGCCCCCCTTCGGCGCGGGTCAGCTCGAAGATGACACGAGGAGGCGTCTTCTCTCCTCGAGGCAGGCGCCTGGTCTCCACGACCATGGGAAGGACCTCTTCAAGCGCTGGTAACACCTCCGCTACAAGATGGCCCACACGCCCAGCGGAAATCGTTCGGCCGACCTCGAGCGCGCTTAGCTCCTCACGACTGAAGGGAGGTTCCGCGATGGGATGCAAGCGCCCCTGCAGGAAGGCGGCGCCGTTATCGAAGAGACTCTGCACCGCTGGGTCGAGCTCGACCTGTAGAAAGAAGTCATCGCCGCGATCGGAGAGGCGCCCACGCCAAATGGAAATGGGTGTGGAATCAATGGTTATGGGGACGCCATCAAGGCTGATGTCGGTGCAATGAGCCAAGGCCTCGAGGAGAGCCTTCATGCTAACTGGGACCACTCGACCTGGTGCCAATCGTTGTTTGAGCGCCAGCTCCACAGCGAGGTCGTAGCTTGAGGTGGCCAAGCGGGCACCCTTGACGACTTCAGGACGCAACACCGAGCCCTTGATGGGCTGTTCACCTGTTGGCGCCACCACTACGCGGGTCAACACCAGCCCCTCACCCTCGCGGCTGAGCCGATACCCCACACGTCGCGTTCCGGCCTGGCGCGACGCCTCCAGGGACTCACCGCGCTCCTCTGCCCGAAGGCTGGCGATCACCGCCGCCGCCACGTGTTCGCACGGATCTTCGCGACCACGACAGTCGCAGCTCCAATCCTCATCTTCGAGATAGAGCGACACCGTTGGGCTGACGGCCTTGCCCGCTACTGAGACCTTGAAGACAACCTCGTCATCCCCTTGATGCTCCATAACCACAGAGCGACCTCGGGCGAGCTGCACACCTTTGGACCAGCAGCCTGCAGAGCAGGACTCGCGGATGGCCTCGAAGAGCTGACGAAACTTCATGGGTGTGGCTTCTAGGGGTGTTGGCTAAGGGCCTCGAAAAAAGCTCTGTCAGCATCGAGAAATCGGACGCCCACTTGGAAGGGTGAGGCCTGCCGAGCCCAGACAACGCGCCCGCGCATGGTCGTCATGACTTTCTCTTCACCACCTTCAGAGACCTCTCCCTCGATCTTCAGCTCTACATCCGTCCCAGCCGTCTCGGGCCCTGAGAGCACAAGACGCATGCCGCCAGCGCTCAGATCATAGACATCTTCACAACGCAGCCCTGAAGACCCCTCATAACTGACATTACCAAGGGCCGGACCCCGTCGATGGGCTCGCCGTTCATCCATACAGAAGCTCCAAAGGTGCTGGCCAACTATGAGGCGAGGGCCGTCACCTTGTCGATCAGATCTTGGGTTGTGAAGGGCTTGGCGAGCTCGTCATTGGCCTGAACCTCCGCCGCCTTGGCTGGATCATAGGTGGCAGAGGCACCATGGAGCAGCAGCACGGAGACCTGTTTGAGCTGCGCATCCTGCCGCAGCTCACGACAGATTTCATAGCCATCTTTGTCATCAAGAGAGAGATCCGCGATGATTACATGGGGACCAAGGTCACGGGCCACGCTGAGTGCGCTGGCGCCACTATCAACGCTGGTCACCGCGAAGCCTTCAGAGAGGCTCTGCTCCACCACTTTGCGCATGGTCTTGCTGTCCTCGACCACCAACACCTTGGGCTCGAAGCCCGCCGCCAAGGTAGGTGCAGGTTTGGGCGTCTGCTTCTGCTTGGGGACTGCAGGCTTCGCGGGAGGAGCAGGTGGTGCCTTTGCCGCTGGCGCGGGCTGCACGGGAGGGCCTTTGCAGGCGGAGGGGTCTTGGCCGCAGGCATCTTTGGCGTGGGCGGAGGCGTCTTTGCCACCGGCGCCGCAGGTTTTGCCACCGGCGCCGCAGGTTTTGCCACCGGCGCCACAGGTTTTGCCACCGGCGCCGCAGGTTTTGCCACCGGCGCCGCAGGTTTTGCCACCGGCGCCGCAGGTTTTGCCACCGGCGCCGCAGGTTTTGCCACCGGCGCCGCAGGTTTTGCAAGAGAGACAGGTGCAGCCTTTGCTGTTGGGGCCTTTGCCGCTTCACCCCTTACCAACTCCAACACCTTGTCGATCAAATCTTGACTCGCAAAAGGTTTGGCTAGATCTCCATTGGCGCCCACCTCTGCGGCCCGTGCGCTCTCGAAGCTGGAGCAGAAGCACCGGGGTGTGCGCTAATGCCCCATCTTTGCGGATCTCTTGACAGACAGAGTAGCCATCCTTGTCGTCCAGCGTCAGATCGGCGATGACCAACTGTGGTTTGAGCTCACGCGCCTTGGCCAGAGCGTCGTTGCCACAGGTCACGACCACCACCTCACAGTTTTCCGCCGAGAGAGTCTGCTCGACGATCTTGTGCATGGTGACGCTGTCTTCCACCAAGAGGACCTTGAACATGTCTCCAAGGGGTGTGGGCGTTGGCGCTGTCACGCCGGCCTGCTTCGCCTTCACTTGGGCAGCACGGCGAGCGCGTTCTTCTATCTCGCGCTTGGCTCGCTCTTCAGCAGCACGCTTGGCCCGCTCTTCGGCGGCAACCTTAGCGCGCTCCTCAGCGATCCGTTTCGCGTCCACCTCTGCGTTGCGGCGCTTCTGCTCGTCGGCTTGGCGCTGAGCCTGATCCGCCGCCTGACGCTCGGCCCGCTCCTTGGCCTCTTGCTTGCCTCTCTCATCAGCCTCGCGTTGAGCTGCTTCTTGAGCTTCGCGTTGAGCCCGCTCTTCGGCCTCACGCTTGGCTTCCTCTTCGGCCTCGCGTTCCAGCTGCGCTTCCACCTCACGCTCAGCCCGCTCTTCGGCCTCACGCTCGGCCCGGTGAGCCGCTTCGTGCTGTGCGAGCTCTTCCGCTTCACGCTGCGCGCGCTCGTCGGCTTGGCGCTTGGCCTGCTCTTCGACCTCGTGTTGCGCCTGCTCGGCGCGCATACGGGCCACGGCGATGCGCTTGGCCTGACGGCCACGTGCCACCAAAAGTGCGATGATCGCTACCAAAACCAAACCCATCGCGATCAGCAGGCCAATGATGATCGGTTGATTGGGATGAGGTTCCGATGCCTGGGCTAGAAGCTGCAGCACAGTATGGGCTCCTGACGTCCGATTGAGTGCAAGCATAGGGTACTCGCCCTCGCAAGTGGAGTGAAATCTTTACGCTGTGTACCTTGCGAGATTGCTCTGGCGCCGATACGCTAGAAATAGCATGAATCTTAAATCAGGAGTGTGATTATGGCCCAACGCGCAGCCTACCTGCTGCTGGCAATCGTCCTCACCGCTTGCGGGAGCGACGACCCAAACCCTGGGCCCCGTATGGATCTTGGCGCCTATGGTGACTCTTTCAGCAACAGCTGCCCGCTCTGTGAGGGCTGCTGCCAAAATGGGCAGTGCATGCCGGGAACGATGACCACGGCCTGTGGTATCGGGGGGCTCCCTTGTCATGCGTGTTTCACTGGCCAATCCTGCATCAACGGCACATGCATCAACCAGACCAGCACCTGCAGCACCAGCTGCAATGGTTGCTGCACCAGCACGGGCACCTGCATCAACCCAGGCACCACCGCCAATTGCGGTATCAGTGGCCTGCCTTGCACAAGCTGCACCGCAGAACAAACGTGCGAGGGAGGTGCCTGCCGCTCCACGGCCCCGAGCATCATCACCGTGGCCGTGGTAAGCGCGGAGGTGAGCAACGAAGATTGTTCCGAAATTTGGGGAAGTTGGGACGACGACTGTGATCCCTTCGTCAAGTTCAAGCTGGGCAATGGGGTAGAGGTCATCTCCTCTTGGATCGAAGACACCGAGAGCCCCGTGTGGGACGACGCCAAGATGGATGTTGACCGTGCTCGCTTGCTCTCGGAAACCCTCCATGTGGAGGTCTGGGATGACGACTATGAGCATGACGAACTTGGCCGCTGTGACCTCACGATCACGGAGGCCCACCTCACGGCTGGAGAGCTTGTCACCGACTGTGGCAAGGGTGAGATTGTGACTCGCAACCTGAAGATCACCTTCACGGCCGCTTCCAACTGAGCCTCATCATGCGCGACGGACGCTTGCTCGTCCTTCTCCTTAGCGTGGCTTTTAGCGTCTTCTTCCTTGGCTGCTCTGATGACACCACAACTTCAGATACGATGCCCACCCTCGAGCAGAAGGCTTGTGCAACCTGCAGTGGATGCTGTTCCAACACAAGCTGTCTGCCGGGCAATACCATCAGCGCATGTGGCATGGGAGGCCTGTCTTGCAGCACCTGCCTCTCCAATGAGCAG
>JAFCZD010000023.1 GCA_019314525.1 Deltaproteobacteria bacterium | reverse complement strand
ATCGAACTCTCGACTTGGCGGGCTGCCCACCGCAAAAGGTTGACACCAACGTATGCTGGCAACCCTTGATTACCAGCTCGCTCCCCTCCAGATCAACTACGTCCTGAGACGCGTTGAATGGCGCAGTGCATCAGAAACCTCCTTCAATCGTGAATATTGCCACAATAGCTCATCGGGGCGGCCCAGTCGTGGGATCTAGAGGCTTGTATGCTTATCAACACGAAAATCTCAGAACGCGAGACAATACCTCATATTCACCACAAGTTACGAGACTTCCATGGGACTCCTATCAACCGACTTTCCTTGCACCAGGCGAGCGCGCTCTTCACTTTATAAAGGTTTCGCAAATCGTGAAGCCCTGCACGAAACATGTTGCATCCATGGAGTTCCTTTCGCTATGGGTACGTTGACCCTAGCGGGGCGGAGCCCGGATCCGGCCAACGAGGTGCTCTATGAGTGATATCCTGAAGGCGAGCATCGAAGAGTTCACCCTGGCGGTGGACAACGATCGCTCACGAATGATGGACGTTGTTAACGCAGTGCAGGCCAAGTATGGCTGCGTGTCGAGCGAAGCGATGGATCTCATCGCCGAGGCGATGGACGTCAAGCGCGTGGAGGTTGAGAGCGTCATCTCCTTCTACGGTTTCTTGTCGAATGAGCAGAAGGGCAAGGTGGTTATCCGCCTCTGCAACGATGTCGTCGACAAGATGCTCGGATATGACGAGGTCGCCGCGGCGTTCAAGTTCGAGCTTGGCATCGACTTCGGCGAAACCACGCCGGACGGCAACATCTCGTTGGAGACGACGGCTTGCATGGGCATGTGTGACCAAGCCCCAGCCGCTCTCGTCAATGATGTCGTCGTCACCGAGCTGTCCACCGACAAGGTGCGTCGTATTATCGCTGAGCTACGTCGCAGCCTCGACCCCGAGCGACTGGTGACGAAGCTTGGGGATGGCAACAACGAGCACGATCTTGTGCATGCGATGGTGCATAACAACATTCGCAGCGCAGGCCCTGTGGTCCTGGCGGGCCTTGGGGCGGGAAAAGCCCTCAAGAAGGCCCTCGCCATGACCCCGCAGGAGGTCATCCGCTCCCTCAAGGCTTCGCGTTTGCGCGGCCGGGGCGGCGCTGGCTTTCCCACAGGCATGAAGTGGGAGTTCACCCGGGCCGCCTTGTCTCTCGGCTCCGATAAATACGTGATTTGCAACGCGGATGAAGGAGAGCCTGGGACCTTCAAAGATCGCGTGATTCTCACGGAGTATCCAGACATCCTCATCGAGGGCATGACCATCGCGGGCTACGCTATCGGCGCGGCTCATGGAGTTCTTTACCTTCGTGGCGAGTACGCTTACCTGCGCGCTTTCCTTGAACAAGAGCTGGCGAAGCGTCGTGAGCTCGGCCTCCTCGGTCGGGACGTCGCCGGAAAGACCGGCTTCGACTTTGATATCCGTGTGCAAATGGGCGCGGGAGCCTATATCTGCGGTGAAGAGACCGCGCTGATTAGCTCTTGCGAAGGTTTGCGGGGTGACCCCAAAAACCGCCCGCCTTTCCCTGCCCAGAAGGGCATGCTCGGTCGCCCCACGAGCGTTAACAATGTGGAGACCTTCTGCTCTGTGGCTCGCATCCTCGAGCGCGGCTCTGGTTGGTTCAACCAACTGGGCTCCAAGGGTAGCCCAGGCACCAAGCTGCTTTCTATCTCTGGCGATTGTAACCGTCCAGGCGTCTACGAGATGGAGTTTGGTACGCCTCTAAGAGAAGTGCTCAAGCTGGCTGGTGGCCTCAACGCCCAAGCTGTGCAGGTGGGTGGCCCAAGCGGCGAGCTGGTGGGTCCGGAGCAATTCGATCGTGCGATCTGCTATGACGACCTAGCCACTGGCGGGGCCATTGTGGTCTTTGGCGCCGACCGAGATCTCCTCGAGGTCGTCGCAGAGTACCTGGAGTTTTTCGTTGAGGAGAGCTGCGGCTACTGTACGCCTTGTCGCGTGGGGAACCTGCTGCTCAAACAACGTATCGACCATATCCGTGCAGGACGGGGCGAGAAGGCGGACGTGGCCTACCTACAAGAGCTTGGTGAGTCCATTCGCTTCACCAGTCGTTGCGGCCTGGGGCAGACGTCACCGAATCCAGTGCTCAGCAGCCTACGAAACTTTCCGGCCCTCTATGAGGAGGTCCTGAAAGAGGAGACGCGCGGCTTTCATCGACGCTTCGATTTGGCCAGTGCCGTCAGCAAAGCAGAGGAGATCGTTGGGCGCAAATCCTCCCATAGCGAAGAGGCAGGTGCGGTATGACTGACGCGACCTTCTCCATCGTCATCGACGATCAAGAGATCTCGGCCCGGCCGGGGCAGACGATCCTTCAGGCAGCCGACGACGCCGGCCTTTATATTCCGCGCCTTTGCGCTCATAAGGACCTGGTTCCTCATGGGAGCTGTCGCGTTTGCACCGTTAAAGTCAACGGTCGCCCTCAATCTGCGTGCACCCAGCCGGCAGCGGCTGGCCAGGTGATCGAAAGCGAAACCGACGAGATTCGTGGCGTGCGCCGCGCCATCGTCGACATGCTCTTCGTTGAAGGCAACCACCTCTGCCCCTTTTGTGAGAAGAGCGGCGACTGTGAGCTACAAGCGGTGGCATACCGCTTGGGCATCGCCGCGCCGAAGTACCCCTTCCTCTTCCCCAAAAGAGAGGTAGACGCCTCCCATCCCAAAATCATGATCGACCACAACCGCTGTGTGCTCTGTGGCCGATGTGTTCGTGCCTCTCGCGATCTTGATGGCAAGCATGTCTTTGACTTCGTCGGGCGTGGCATTGACAAGAAGGTGGCTGTGAATAGCGCGGCGAAGCTTGCAGACACCAATATCGACATATCGGATAAGGCCGTCGATGTGTGCCCAGTAGGTGCGATCCTGCGCAAGCGGGTGGGCTACGTGGTGCCTGTTGGGGAACGCACCTATGATCACGACCCCATCGGCAGCAAGATAGAAGCCGCAAGGGAGAGATGAGATGAGCAGCAAACCAAAGGTGGCGACGACATCGCTCTGCGGCTGCTTTGGCTGCCATATGTCGCTCCTCGACATTGACGAACGCATCCTGAAATTGGCTGAGCTGGTGGAGTTCAATAAATCGCCCATCAACGACATCAAGGTTCTTGCTGACGACGTCGTCGTTGGGCTGATCGAGGGCGGCTGCTGCAATGAAGAGAACGTGCATGTATTGCGCGACTTTCGTCTGCACTGCAAGATCTTGATCTCCGTGGGAGAGTGCGCGACCAGCGGTGGCATCCCCGCCCTGCGCAATCCAATCTCCCTCAAAGAGTGCCTCGAAGAGGCCTACCTCAACGGGCCGTCAGTTCATAACCCCTCGGGTAAGATCCCCAACGACCCCGACCTCCCGCTCTTGCTCAATAAGGTCTATCCCTGCCACGAGGTGGTGAAGATCGACTATCACTTGCCTGGTTGTCCGCCACCGGCGGATACCATTTGGCAGGCCCTGACGGCTCTCCTTGGAAACAAGCCAATGGACCTCCCTTACGAGCTGATTAAATACGACTAGCGGTGCGGCATCGCACGGAGGAATCACGATGATCACAACGACCGAGAGCGGAAAACGCAAGGTGGTGATCGAACCTGTCACCCGAGTCGAAGGACACGGGAAGGTGACGATTCATCTCAATGAGAGCGGCCAGGTAGAGCAGGCGCGGCTCCATATCGTTGAGTTTCGTGGCTTTGAGCGCTTCATCCAGGGCCGGCCCTATTGGGAGGTGCCCGTCTTGGTGCAGCGTCTCTGCGGCATCTGCCCAGTGAGCCACCATCTTTGTGCCGCCAAAGCGATGGACGTGATCGTCGGGGCAAAAGAGCTGACGCCCACCGCCGAGAAGATACGTCGCCTGATGCACTATGGGCAGACCTTTCAATCCCACGCGTTGCACTTCTTCCACCTGGCCTCGCCCGACCTCCTTTTTGGCTTTGGGTCGGATGTCGCTGAGCGCCATGTGCTCGGTGTTGCCGCCAAGCACCCCGATTTGGCGGTGCAGGGCGTGATGATGCGCAAATATGGCCAAGAGATCATCAAGGCGACTTCAGGTAAACGCATCCATGGCACAGGCGCCATCCCTGGAGGCGTCAACAAGAACCTCAGCATCGAGGAGCGTGACGTCTTCCTCAAGGATCTGGGCCAAATGATGGAGTGGAGCCATGCGGCGCTTAAGATCGCCCGTGACTACACCGTGGCCAACCTGGAGATGGTGACCGACTTCAACACCTTCGAGTCCAACCACGTGAGCCTCGTGCGCCAAGATGGCGCCCTCGACCTCTATGATGGCGGCCTGCGCGCCATAGATGCCCAAGGCGAGAAGATCTTCGATCACATGCACCCACAGAAGTACCTCGACTTCATCGCTGAAGAGGTGCGCAGCTGGTCCTACATGAAGTTCCCCTTCATCAAGTCCTTGGGAACAGAGCAGGGCTGGTATCGTGTTGGGCCCCTTTCTCGCATTAACGCCTGTGATTTCATCGACACCCCGGCCGCGGAGCAGGCGCGCAAAGAGTTCATGGCTGTTACATCGGATAAGCCGAACCACATCACCATGGCGTACCACTGGGCACGCATGATCGAACTGCTGCACTCCTGTGAGAAGATCCAGGAGTTGCTCGAGGACCCCGATCTTCAAGGTGAGGACCTGGTGGTCAAGGGCGATCGTCAGGAAGAAGGCGTCGCGATCCTCGAAGCGCCTCGCGGCTCCCTCTTTCATCACTATCGGGTGGACGAGAACGATCAAGTCACCATGGCCAACCTCATCGTTTCCACCACAAGCAATAATGAGGCGATGAATCGGGCCGTGACAGGTGTGGCTCAGAAATTTCTCTCGGGTCGCGAGATCACCGAGGGTCTGCTTAATCATGTAGAGGTGGCGATCCGCGCCTATGATCCTTGTCTCTCCTGCGCGACCCACGCGCTCGGACAGATGCCCCTCGAGGTTTGCCTCATGGGACCCGACGACGAGCTGATTCACCGCCGAGTCCGTCACTGAGAAAGAATGATGATGGTCACGCCCCCCACTTTTCTGCTCCTGGGTTATGGCAACCCTGGCCGTCTCGATGATGGCCTGGGTCCTGCCCTTGCTGCGGGTTTGGAGGAGCACGCAGGGGAGGGGTTGACCATCGACGCGGACTACCAGTTGATGGTGGAAGACGCCAAGCTGGTGGCCGAACATGACGTGGTGATCTTCGCTGATGCTGCCGTCGATGGGCCTGAGCCCTTCTATTTGCGACCCCTCGAGCCTAAGGCACAGTATTCATTTTCCACTCACAGCGTGGAGCCCGCTGCGGTGTTAGGGCTTGCGCATGAGCTCTTCGCTGCCCACACACGGGGCTATATTCTCGGTATTCGAGGCTATTGTTTTAACGATTTTGGCGAGACCCTCTCGCCTGCGGCGCGACGCAACCTCGAGGCTGCTCACGCTTTCATTGAAGACATCCTGCGCCGGCGTGACTCTGCGGCGCTCGAGGCCCATATCGGTCGAGAGCACCAAGGGGACGCGCCAGTGACGAGCTAGTTGTTCACGGCCTGAGCCGTGAGCCCAAATAGTTGGAGATCTCCATGCAAGACGGCAAACACGTGATCCTCTGCATCGATGATGACCCAGACATTCTCGAGACGCTGCAGCTTATCCTCGATGCCCATGGGTATAAGGTCGTTCAGGCCGCTTGCGCCGAGGATGGGTTGAAGGTCTTCAAGAGTGAGAAGCCAGACCTCGTAATCGTCGATCTGATGATGGAGGAGATTGACTCTGGTACGAATTTCGTCAAGGATGTTAAGCTCCTTGGCACAGACGACGTGCCGATTTATATGTTCAGCTCTATGGGCGACTCTTTGGCGATGGCCACCAGCTACACAGACCTTGGGTTGGCGGGGGTGTTGCAGAAGCCAGTACAGCCCAAAATGCTGGTACAGCTGATCGAGTCCAAGCTGAAGAGCTAAGAGTACTGGTGCTTATGACGAGCGGGGTGCCCAAGCTGAAACACTCCCTCCTTGAGCGTCTGGTTCACTACCTCCACGTCTTGGTGGAGCGACATCCGGACAATGAGCGTGAGTATTTCTCGAGCGCTCATGTGGCAGCCCTCCTCCACATGGATGATACGCAGATCCGTAAGGATCTCGCAGCCGTCGGCGTGCGTGGTTACCCTCGATTGGGCTTCCGCACCCTCGAGGCGCGGGAGGCGATTCGTCGCACTTTGGGCTTCAATTGTCGCCACCGGGCAATCTTGGTTGGTGCTGGACATCTCGGAGGGGCCCTGGCCGCCTATAAGGGTTTCGCCGGTTATGGCATTCAGTGGGTTGGGATTTTCGATGCGGATTCGGACAAGCACGGCACGCGATTTGGGCGGCTCGTGGTGCAGCCTCTGAGCAGACTGCATAATGTGGCACGAAAGCGTGAAATTCACCTTGCCGTGATCGCCGTGCCGAGTGGTGCGGCCCAAGATGTCGCCAACCAGGTGGTGACCGCGGGCATCAACACCCTCTGGAATTTTGCGCCCATGTCGCTGGTGGTGCCATCGCGCGTATATGTGCGCAACGAACACATTTCAGTGGGGCTCGGAGAGCTCAGCTACCATCTCAAGCAGAGCGCAGATCCTCCCTGTTGAGCCAGCAGGCGCCCACGATAGTTTCCACAGCCTGTTGATGATTGATTGACATGCCACCTTGAGCGGCTCGACAATCGGCTCATGCAGCCTCATCTGAGCCCTCGTACGTTCGACGATGACTTGCGTCGCCTGTTGGCGGCGCGTGCGGCGGTGGTCTTCATTGAAAGCCAAGAAGAGGGGCGCCTCGAACGCCTCTTGAACAATACCGCGCGCACCTTCTTTAGCCCACCCATCCCATTTTACGTTTGGTCCATTACAGAGGGCCTGATGCCCATGGGCGGGGAAAAGATCCCTGGAAGTGAAGATCCCGTCGTCGCTCTGAGCGCTGTCATCGAGCAACCAGGGTTTGCGCTCTTTCACTTCCGAGACCTGCATCACTTCTACGATCAGCCGCGTGTGGTGCGCCGTCTGCGTGATGTCGCCCATAACCTTCGAGACCATTACAAGACGGTCTTTCTCTCTGGTGGGCGACCCGCTTTGCCCATGGAGTTGGAAAAGGAGATTGATGTCCTCGAGCTTCCGCTGCCCAGCCTAGACGAGCTCGAGCGTCTCTTCACCGCGGTGGCGAACGCCCATCCCAAGATCGAGGTGCAGCTCGGAGAGAAGCTGCCTGCGCTGATCCGCTCGGCCTTGGGACTCTCCGAGGAGGAGGCCCGTCTCGCTTTTTCGAAGCTCTTTGTGGGCGTCGCCACTCTTGGCCCCGAGGCCATCGAGGAACTCCACGACGAGAAACGTCGCATTGTCCGCAAGGAAGGAATCCTCGACTTCATCGTCAACCGCGTTCAGTTGGATCAGATCGGCGGCTTGGCCACCGTCAAAAAGTGGCTCACTCAACGTCGAAGATATTTCTCCGTCGACGCCAAGGAGATGGGCATCGACCCACCCAAGGGTGTGCTCGTTACGGGCATCAGCGGCTGCGGAAAATCTATGGTGGTCCAGGCCATCGCCTCCTATTGGCAGCTACCCTTGCTTCGGCTCGACATGAACCGTATCTACGCCGCGGTGGCGGGCACCCCCGAACAGACCCTCGAGCGTGCCATCGCGATGGCTGAGGCGGTCTCCCCATGCGTGCTCTGGATCGATGAGATCGAGACAGCGTTGGTGGGCACGGCCAGAGGGGCAGGGACACAGGCGACGCGCATTTTCTCTTCCTTCCTCACCTGGATGCAGGAAAAAGACGCCCTTGTATTCGTGGCCGCTACTGCCAATGAGATTGACCAACTCCCACCCGAGTTGCTGCGCAAAGGGCGCTTCGACCAGATCTTCTTTGTGGACCTGCCTTCAGAGGCAGAACGGCTGGAGATACTCGCGCTACAACTCATACGCCACAACAAAGACCCCAAACTCTACGACATTGTAAATATCGCCAAGTCTACGGGGAACTTCAACGGAGCAGAGCTGGCAGAGGTGGTGCAGTCAGCGCTCTACGACGCCTTTGACGAGGAGCGTGACCTTGAACGCGGCGATCTTTATCGGGCGCTGGGGAAGATCATTCCCTTGGCCACCACCATGGCGGAGCGCATCAAACAGATCAAACGCTGGGCGGACACCCGCGCCATCAAAGCCGGAGAGAGCGAAGAGCGCAATTAGGTCTTTTGGGGCTAATGACTCCGGCGCGCAGCGGCGATCACGGCTTGCCCTAAAGCCAAGCCGCCATCTCCAGGTGGCACTTTGGAGTGGGCGTAAACTTCCAGGCCAGATGCCCTCAAGTGCTCGGTGAGCCGTGTGACAAGCAGGCGGTTGAGCATGCAGCCCCCAGAGAGCACCACGCGGGAGATCCCATTGCTTTGCGCTGCTCGCGCCGCAGCTTCCGCGAACACCGCGCCCACCCCATCATGAAAAGCCAGCGCGAGGGCTGCCGCGTCCTCGCCATGTGCTTGTCGTTGGAGAAGCGCTCGTATCATGGGGCGGCTGTCCATTTGCCAACCGTGCTCGTCTTGTTCCAGACCGAAAACCAGGGGTGTGACCAGTCCCTTGACGCTGCGGGCGAGATTCTCGACGTGAATCGCAGCCTGCCCTTCGAATTGATTCTCGGCGCCGACCTGCAGTAGGAAGGCTACGCTGTCAAAGAGGCGCCCGAGGCTCGAGGACAAGGGAGCGCTCGGTAGCTTGGTCAGCGCGAGCTTGAACATCTGGGGTGATATCACCCCAGCGAAGTGTGTGAGGGTGCTTGCTTCCACGCCTTCGAGTGCGTGTACGACGTGGCCCAAAGCGGGTCGCCATGTCTCACGCGCGGCGCGATCCCCGCCAAAGAGCGGCACATAGCGCAGCTGTCCCACGCGCTGATAGTCCCTTTCGTCGCAGAGCAGGATCTCACCGCCCCAGATGGCACCATCACCACCGTAGCCTGTGCCATCGGCGCAGATCGCCACCACCCGACCCGTGAGCTGATGCTCAGCCATGCAGGACACGGCGTGGGCGTGATGGTGTTGAACCTCGATCAAGGGCAGCCCCAGCGCCTGGGCGTGAGCGCGGCTGTGATAGGCTGGATGCAGATCGCAAACCAGCTGTTGTGGTTTGGCTCGCAGCAGCATCAAGAGCCGCTCACCCGCGGCGATAAAGTTGCGGAAGGCTGCGGGGTTTTCGAGGTCTCCGAGGTGTTCGCTCAGCACCGCTTGGCCGTCTCGCAGCAGGCAGACCGTGGACTTCAGGTCTCCACCAAGCGCGAAGATGGTAGGTGCGTCGCTGGTGTCCCTCGACCTCGACTTCTCTACCGCGATACTCGCGGGCACATAGCCTCGCGCACGGCGCACGACCATCGGCGGCTGGTCTTCGTCGTCTGGGATCATCAGCACAGAATCATCGATAGGCCGGGCGATGGCACGGTCGTGCAGCAGGAAGGCATCAGCGATGTGCCCCAGGCGTTTCAATGCCTCATCGTTGCTCGATGAAAGTGGCTCCTCGCTTGGGTTGCCGGAGGTCATCACCAAAGGTGGGCATGGGGGCGTCAAGAGCAGCTCGTGAAGGGGTGTATAGGGAAGCATCAGGCCAAGAGCGTCGCTCTGCGCCGCGACGCTTGGGGCGATGTTGGTGCCTGGTCGATGCGGCACGAGCACAATCGGCCGCGCTGGCTGGAGCAGTGCAGCGGCAGCAGCCGAGGAGATCTCTGCCACCTGGTGTGCTTGCTCGATGGAAGACACCATCACGGCCAGCGGTTTGGCTTCGCGCCCTTTGCGGGCTCGAAGCTCCCGCACCACCGCTTCATCATCGGCGCGACACGCGAGGTGAAAGCCGCCAAGGCCTTTGATGGCGACGATCTCACCGGAGGAGAGACGATCAGCGCACGTGGCGACCGCGTCGTCCGTCTCGACCTCTCGTCCTTGGGCGTCTGTGAGCCACACCCGTGGTCCACAGCAGGCGCAGGCGTTGGGCTGGGCGTGATAGCGTCGATGGCGCAGGTCGTCATATTCGCCCTGGCAGCGTTCACACATCGAGAAGGCCGCCATGGTGGTCTTGGGGCGGTCGTAGGGCACCCCCTCGATGATCGAGTAGCGCGGCCCGCAGTTGGTGCAGTTGATGAAGGCATAGCGCCAGCGCCGGTCATCTGGATCATGGAGCTCTTGGAGGCACTCGACACATGTGGTTGCGTCTGGTGTGATCTCCACATCCTGCCCTTCGCCACGCTGACTGGGCACGATCTCGAAGAGGGCGTGTGCTCTTTGTGCCAGCAGAGGAATAACGCTGGCGTGCAAGCGGAAGATCTCCGCCAGCGGTGGCAGCTCGCTTTGTAGACGTTCCATAAAAACGTCTAGCGCAGACATCGAGCCCTGCACCTCGATGAACGCGCCCCGCGAGTCGTTGCCGACGAGCCCGCGGAGGCTCAGCTCCTGAGCGAGGCGCGCGACGAAAGGGCGGAAGCCAACGCCTTGCACGCGGCCTCCCACCTCGAGGCGTCGGCGTTCGGTCAGCTCGGGCATTTTCCTCTGCCACCTGCGCAAGGCGGAGCGGCGAAGGGTGTGCTCGACGGGCAGGCCCCGATGTTTCCGTCGCAGGGTGGACCCCCGCTGAGCACGGCGGCGGCAGAGAGCTGCAACTGAGCTGTGCCTTCACAGTGGGGGCAGGGCTCTGGCTGAAGCCGCTCGGCCATCGGCTTCATGGCATCGAAGGTCAGTCCACAGCTCGCGCAACGGAAATCATAAAGGGGCATCTAATACCTCACTGCTACTCTTCTAGTGGTTGCATGGGCAGCCTACGCAGTCAAAGGCTCTTGCACGCGTTCCGCAAAGCGCTAAAGCTAGCCCATGCGTATCTACCGTCACCTCATCGTCGTCACCTCAGTGTCGCTCCTTTGTGTTTGCGCTCATGAAGACGCAAAGGCCCCACCAAGCGTGCCCCCTACGGAAGCTCACGCAACCACAAATATCGAGCGGGTGACACGCTCTCCTGCGCCTGCACCTCCTGTGGCGCGGCGAGACGTGGTGGTGGAAACGATCCACGGGGTGAAGGTCGCCGACCCCTACCGCTGGTTGGAAAAGATTGATGGCGCGGGCGTCAGAGGCTGGCTCTCTGCTCATAACGCTCACGCCCGCTGGTGGCTCAAGAAGCGGCCCGATCGGGCGGCGCTTCAGGCGCGGCTCGAGGAGCTGTCCTACGTGGAGACAGCTTCGGCGCCACGCAAGCGTGGAAAGCGCTACTTCTATTCACGCCGGCCGAAAAAGAAGGAAAAGACGGTCTACTATTTTCGTGAGGGCAAGGAGGGTCAGCCCCAGGTGCTGCTCGATCCTAACACCCTGAGCAAGGACGGCTCAGTCTCTGTGCGTGGGCTCTCTGTCGCTTGGAATGGCGAGAAGGTCGCCTACAAGCTCTCGCAGAACGCAGCCGATGAGGCGACGCTCTATGTGATGGATGTGGCGACGAGGAAGACCTCCAAGATCGACACCATCACTGGCGCGAAATACGCGCAACCGAGCTGGAGCCCCAAGAGCGATGGCTTCTACTACACGCGCTTGCCCACAGACGCCAAGATCCCAGTCGCGGATCGCCCAGGTTTTGCGGCGGTCTATTATCACCGCCTGGGCACCGACCCACGCAAAGACACGTTGATCCACGACAAGACGGGTGACCCTGGCACGTTCATACACGCTGACATCTCGCGCGATGGTCGCTACCTCTTTTTCTACGTTTTTCATGGGTGGAGCAAGACCGACCTCTACTACAAGGACCTTCGCCGCCACCGAAAATTCAAGAAGCTCGCTGTGGGGCTCGACGCCAAATTTGGCGTCTATGCTTGGAAGCAACGCTTCTATCTCTGGACCAACGATCGTGCGCCTAATTATCGACTCTACCGTATTGATCCACGCAAGACTCAGCGTCGCCAGTGGGAGGAGATTGTTCCAGAGCGCAAAGATGCGGTGCTGCGCGACTTCACGGTGGTAGGTCAGAGGCTGGCGCTGCAGTATTTGAAGAATGCCTCGAGCGAGCTGCGCCTCGCGCGCCTCAATGGCAAGCTCGTGCGCACTATCGAGCTGCCCGGTATCGGCAGCGCCTCAAACCTGGTGGGCGATCCTGATCGCGACGAGGCCTACTTCACCTACTCCTCTTTCATCACACCTCGCACGATCTATGAAACCTCAGTGAAGAAGGGGGGCCGCAAAGTCCACTTCAAGGTCGAGGTCGCTATTGACGCCTCGAAGCTCGCGGTGCGGCAGGTCTGGTATCCCTCGAAAGACGGCACCAAGGTCTCGATGTTCATTGTCGGGAACAAGGGGATGCCTCGTGATGGCAGCACGGGCTTCGTGCTCTACGGCTACGGTGGCTTCGATGTGAGCATCACCCCCTATTTTCGCCCGGAAAACTTCGTGCTCTTCGAGGCAGGGGGAGCCTTGGCGTTGCCCAACCTACGCGGTGGCGGGGAGTATGGCGAGAGCTGGCACCAGGCGGGCATGCTCACCCAGAAGCAGAACGTCTTCGACGACTTTATCGCGGCCGCCCAATACCTCATCGCGGAGGGCTATACCAAGAGTGAGCGCCTCGCGATCCGTGGCGGCTCTAACGGTGGGCTCCTCGTGGGGGCGGCGATGGTGCAGCGCCCTGAGCTCTTTGCCGCTGTGAGCTGCCACGTCCCCCTCTTGGACATGGTGCGCTATCACCTCTTCGGCTCTGGAAAGACATGGATCCCCGAATATGGGTCTGCCGCCGACGAGGAGCAGTTCAAGGCCCTCTACGCCTATTCGCCCTACCATCACCTCGAGCCTGCTGCCTACCCCGCTCTTTTGATGAACAGCGCGGATGGGGACGATCGTGTTGATCCCTTACATGCGCGCAAATTCGTGGCGGCCCTGCGTTACGCCAACCGCGGCTCACGGCCTGTGCTGCTGCGTGTGGAGAGCAAAGCAGGTCACGGTGGTGGCGATATGGTGAGAAAGCGCGTGGCGCGTTTGGCAGATGAGTTCTCCTTCCTCTTCTCCCAGCTGAAGCTGCGTTTTCCACGGGGGAAATGATGAAAGTCTTACTTTCCCCCTCAATCCCGATAGAATAGGCTCCCCTCGTCGCGGACATGGGGTGAAGGAGAGCATATGCGCCAGTTGGCTTTGAGTGTGATGGTAGTGGGGCTGACCTTCAGCGGTCTAGCCTGTGGGAACAGTCTTGATCGTGAGGATAGGGTCCTCGCCAAAAAGCCACTTCAGCCTAAAAACCCCGATCCTGTGCGTCAGAGCCGGGCCGAAGGCGACAAGCTCAGCCCCTACATCGCTTGCATCAATCGCGTCTTTCGCCGTGCCAACAGCAGTCGCAGCCGATATCTTTCCTGGATCAAAGATTCCAAGGTGGGACCCACCTGCAAAGAGCGTGTGATCTACGCGCCCTACACCCTCTCTGGCACCAGCTATTGTACGACCGCTCTGAAGCGCGCCAACAAGCTTCTGCCCAAGATGCCCGCGCTGGAGAGCGCCGCCAGCGACCTCGCCAAGTCCATCCGACTGCTCGAGCCCTTGCTCAAGGAAGCGAGAAGGTACTACTCGGCCAAGACCTACAAGAACGATGACTGCAAGAAGGCTCAGGCGTTGCATCCCAAGTTGATGGCCGCCTTCAGCGCCTACACCACGAGCAGCGGGCTGGTGAGCAGCTTCGTGAACAAGGCCAACCAGAAGGTGCTAAGAGGGCTCTTGGTGCGCATCGAAAAGAAGTATGGCACCAATCATCCACGTTATTTCCATCGCAAGATCTCCCTCGACGCGCGCTCGATGCTCGCCGTGTTGCGCGCTCAGACCTTCGAAAAATCCAACAAGCCCGGTATGCCCAAAGTGCGCAGCACGGTGGGTGCTTTGACAGCGCTGGTGGAGAAGATGCAGAGCGCGCCAAAAAAATCCGGCACCGTCACAGGCTATGGCAGCTTCAAGAGCGCGGCAAAGAGCTTGCTCAAAGCCTGCCGTGTGTACGTGGAAAAGCGTGCCGCTGGTAAGCCAAAATATTCACGGATGGAGAAGCGCTGGCTAAAGAGGAAGAGCACCTCCTGGATGGTGAAGGGGAGCTACGCGCGGGTGGGTCGCCGCTTTGACGAGCTGATTCGCAAATCCAATAACGTGAAGTTCCGTTAGTGGCGGCCCCCTCGAGCAAACCACCGGGGGCGCGAGATCCGGCTGGAACAGCGCAACCTTCCGGGGATGATCACTCTCTGCTCGTGGGTCGCTATCGGTTGATCCGCCAGCTGGGCAGCGGGGGCATGGGCGCTGTGCATCTCGCCGAGCACGTCGCCATTCAGAAGCGGGTGGCGGTGAAGATCCTCCACGAGGAGCGCACGGCTGAGCAGGCGCAGAAAGAGCGTTTCCTCAACGAAGCGCGCGCTATCGCGCGGGTGCAACATCCCAACATCATCGACGTCAGCGATTATGGTGAGACGGAGGATGGGCGCGTCTTCTTCGTCATGGAGTACCTTCAAGGAGAAGACCTCAAGAGCTTCATGCGACGGAAGCATTTCGTTTCGTGGAAAGATGCGGCGCCGATTTTGCTGCAGATGTGCGCAGGCTTGGGTGCGGCGCACGCTGCGGGCGTTATCCACCGCGATCTCAAGCCAGATAATATCTTCCTGATCGAGCATCAGGGGGAGGCGAACTTCGTCAAGGTACTCGACTTCGGTCTCGCCAAGATGATCAACGATCCCAAGGCCAAGAAGCTGACACGCACAGGTATCATCGTCGGCACCCCCGCTTTCATCGCGCCTGAGCAGGTCCTCGGCAAGACGCTCGATCAGCGCGCCGATATCTACGGTCTGGGCCTCATATTTTATCGCATGCTCTGCGCCAGGCTGCCCTTTGAGGCCAAGAGCGTGGTGGAGATGTTGCGCAAACACGTCAAAGAGATCCCCGCTCCGCCCTCGAGCCTCGCTCCTGATGCA
This sequence comes from Deltaproteobacteria bacterium, assembly GCA_019314525.1. Taxonomy (GTDB): domain Bacteria; phylum Myxococcota_A; class Polyangia; genus JAFCZD01. Next base: position 9,245 of record JAFCZD010000023.1, on the reverse strand, counting down.
GATATCCCTCCCGCCCTTGATGACTTGGTGCTGCGGGCGCTGGCCAAAAATCCAGAAGACAGATTTCCTTCGATGAAGGCCATGGGAGAGGCCCTCGCGGCGGCCGAGAGCCCTTCGCCCAAGATGACCCAGCCCTGGACTGCGGTGTCACCCTCAATCACAAGTGATTTGGCGCTCCCGGGCGATTCGGCGCTGGTGATCTCCAGCCCACAGGCCCCTCGTCAACCCACCGAGCCTTTGGCGTTTGAGCCCAGAGACGCACCCACAGCAGAGGCCCAAAGCGAGCTCGAGGGCGTACCCGCGAGTTTCGAGCTTTCCACTGAGCGAGTGTCGCCCATACGGGGGCCTGAGCAACGTGCTTCCGAGAAACGTGGTTCGGATGGGCGAAGTTCTGGGCAGCGAGGCTCTGGTTCGGCACGCCAGACTTCAGGGGAAGACCTGCGCCCACCTGTGAACCACCTCGCTAAGGTGTTGATGGGGGTGATCCTCGTGCTGGTCGCGGTGATCGTGGTGCTGCTCCTGCGCTAGGGTTTGTCTTCGAGCCACTCATGCCAGCGTCTTCAGCTTACGCAGCAATGTATTGCGACCAATGCCCAGCATGCGGGCGGCCTCGGTGCGGTTGCCATCGACGTGCTCGAGGGTACGCAAGAGATGGTCACTCTCCACATCCGCCATGGAGGTGCCCGGGGGGTAGCCCCCAGCAGGGGTATGCTGGGAGGCACGGGCTTCGTTGCCTGGGAGGGCGAGGTGAGCTGCGTCGATGGTCCTCTCGTTGCAGAGCACCACAGCGCTCTCGATACAATGTTCGAGTTCACGCACGTTACCCGGCCAGTGGTGGTTTTGCAGCCGCTGGAGCGCCTTTGGTGAGAGCAGCCGAGCGGGGCGGCGGTGGCGGCGCGTGTAGTGGTCGAGGAAATGCTCCGCGAGGCGTTGGATATCACGCAGACCACGATCGCGCAGGGGTGGAACCTCCACCTCGACGACTCGCACCCGGTAGTAGAGGTCGCGCCGAAAGCCCCCCTCTTGCACCTGTGCTTCGAGGTCGACGTTGGTGGCGGTGACGACGCGCACATTGGCGTGCAAGGTCTGTTGACCACCAATGCGCTCGAATTCGCGCTCCTGTAAGAAGCGCAGCAGCTTGCCCTGGAGCGTCAAGGGAAGCTCGCCGATTTCGTCGAGAAAGAGGGTGCCACCTTCGGCTTGCTCGAATTTGCCTTGCACACGGCGGTCGGCACCCGTGAACGCACCACGTTCATGACCAAAGAGCTCGCTCTCGATCAGGCTTGGTGGTAGGGCCGTGCAATCGACGTGCACCCACGCCCCCGTGGAGCGGGCGCTGTTGTCGTGAATGGCCCGCGCCAACATGGTCTTGCCGGTGCCGCTCTCGCCTCGCAGGAGAACGGTGGCGTCGGTGGTGGCGGCCGCGAGCACCCGCTGATAGAGGGTGTGCATGGGGGCGGATTCACCCACCACGTGGTTGATGGGCCCATCAACCAGCACCCCCGGCTCACTGCGCGCAGCGGGGCGGAGGGATGTGCGCTCGAGGGCTTCGGCCACCTGCTCGCCGAGGGCCACCAAGAGCTCCGTATCATCGCGAGAAAAGGAACCCTCACATTTGTTGAGGATTTGCAGCACGCCACGGACACCACCCTCGCTGTCCACCACGGGCACTGTGAGCATGCTGCGTGTGGTGAAGCCGGTGACGCGATCGATCCCCGGGAAGAAGTGTTCGTCAGCCTTGACGTCATTGCGGAGGAGCGCTTGCCCTGTGGTTGCCACATGACCCGCGATGCCCCGACCCGGCGGCAGGCGGATCTCCTCCATCTCTGGTAGATGCGCCACACGGCTACAGAGCTCACCTGTGAGCGCGTCAAGCAGGTAGAGGGTGCCACGCTCGGCGCAGAGCTCTTGCACCACTCGGTCGACCATGGTGCTCAGCAGCTGATCGGTGGTGACGTGCCGTGGCAGCATCTCTGCCACAGAGTGTAGGACGGAAGGTTTGTCACCAGGGCGCATCAGCAGAGACCATGATACCCCATGAGTGTCACCTTGGGGCAGTCGCATCTCTTTGCTCGTTGGCCACAGGTCACTCGCGCTCATGAGAGCGTGGCCTCAAGGGCGTGCTCGCGCTCTGTCGCTGGGCCGCAGCTCGATAGGGGCAAGCGCAGCCCCTCCCGCGCCACCTGCGCGCCAGAGAAGAGCTGCCCGGCGCGGTGCTCGATCTCCGCCATGGCTTTGTCGCTACGAGCGGGATCGTGGTGGGTCAAGAGCAGGTGCTTTGCCCCTGCCGCCTGAGCCAAGCGTGCACCCTCGACATAGGTGCTGTGGCCCCAGCCTCGCTTGCTTTCCATCTCTTCGGGGAGGTATTGCGCATCATAGATCAGCAGGTCTGCTCCTAGGCAGAGCCGCAAGAGCCCCGGTGGGAGCTTGCCATCAGCTGGGTGCTCGTGATCGCAGGCGTAGACCAGGCTCTTTCCAGCGGCTGACAGGCGATAGGCGATGGATCCTCCCGGATGATTCAAGGCGCACGTCTCGACCTGTACACGGCCGATGGAAAAGCGCATGCCTGCTTGGAGGGGCGACATCTCGAGGGCGGCGTTGAAGATCTCCATGCCCACGGGGAAGGTCGGCCCAGACATCTGTTTGGTTAGCGCATGGCACAGCCCCTCAGCGCCGCGCAGCACCAGGGCGCTCTGTGGATGATAGAGCGGCGCGAAGAAGGGCAGACCCTGGATGTGGTCCCAATGCAGGTGCGAAAAGAGCATCGTCGCCACCATGGGCATGCCCCCTTGCTGCACGCCGAGCTGTCGCAAGCCGCTGCCCGCGTCGAAGATCACGCGTTGCCCAGCAAGCTGAACCTCAACGCAGCTGGTGTTACCCCCTACGTTCTGGGTTTCAGGCCCAGGCGTGGGGATGCTGCCACGGACGCCCCAAAAGCGGACAAAATCATCATGTTGCATGGTGTGCTCCTCGTGCTTTCTACACAGAGAGCTAAGCAACGTCAGTGCCAGAAGTGTCCCACTGTAATTTCGGGGTGTTGAAAGGGTTGGCTAGAATGAGCACAGAGGGCATGCACCAGGATGGTGCACTAAGGTGGTGCTGTGCACCAAAATGGCCTACCCGATGGGCTTGACGCACTTGGAGATATCGTAGATCAGAAACTCAAGGACGCGATCTTGAGGAGAGAGCTTTGTACTACAGTATTGGGGGAAGGCTTTGGCACGCGTATTATAGTTGAAGAAGGCCTCCAATTCCTCGTCTCGGCCCTCTGTGTGATAAGACGTATAGAGGACTTTTCCACAGTTCTTGAAGTTGAAGGTCACGGTGAGGGGTCGGACGCCGCTGATAGCCGGTGCATCACGGCGACTGGCGACTTGGCCTTCAACCCAGACCTTCGTTTCGGCGCTTAGCTCGTGCATCATGACCCACCCATCGAGGAAGTAGCCAATGGGCACGGTGGGCTCATTATTCTTCATGGTCACGGTGTTGGGGAAGTTACCCAACCACTTCGCCAAAGTGTCATCTTTGATCACCGCATCCACTTGGAGTCCCTCTTGGCCTAGGGCAGCGGCGTTCATCGCTTCAGGTGATTCGTTGGAGACCCCAGGCTCGAAGTCGACGAAGCCAGCGAGGGCTGGCAGCTGCTCGATCCAATCGTAGCTCCAATCTGTCACATAAAGGCGCCCACCAGCGGTGACGTAGGCCTCGATATTCTGACGGATCTTTTCGTCTTTCAGCGCGGCTTCCCAGGTGTTGTCCGTGCAGTTGATGAAGATGATATTGTAACGCTTCATGATCTCGAGGCTTTGCACCAAGCCGCCGAGGGGGGGCAGCTTCTGCGGGGAGGTCAAGTAGGTTGCCCCCTCCAAGATATCGAACTCCTCGATACCCATATTGTGCAATACACACTCCATCTTATCGTAGTCACCTGTGGAGACCGCGATGCGAGGGATAGAGTCCAGGGGGCCCTTTTCTGCGACCTTGCGCGGCAGACGACTTTGGTCAGCCGTGAGGGTCATCTCAGTGTTCTCTTGGACCTTGACCACCAAACCCCGGCGAAAACGACCGTTCTGGATGATCAATGTCCACTCACCAGGGCAGACGCCGTCGAGGCTGAAGGTGCCATCGAAGTCGGTGACGGTGGTCCAGAAGTTGTAGGAGGTGCCCAGGCTGCCACAGACCTCGCATTGTACGTCGGGCGGAAAGAGCTCCGGCACGGTCGCAGGGATGAAGACCGTGGCTCCTGGCACAGGGTCCGTTCCGTTGGGCGCATAAACGACGCCCTTGATGGACGTCGATGTCCCCGAGCAGGTGGGACGGGCAGGGCCGGTGATGCCTGCCTCGGTGCCAGGGATCACGCTCCCACCGTCGCTTTCACCTGTTTGGAAGGAGCTGTCGGCGCAGGAAACGGTAAAAAAGGCGGCGAGCAGTAAGCCTACGACTGAAAAATGCAACATAGATTACTCCAAAAGCTAAGCAATTAGACGTTCGCGGCGTATCAATTCCGCCTCGTTTAGCTTGGATGTTGGCGTGCCATGGGTGAAGAGTCAAACGGGGGGTGCTCGAATGTCTTGCTCATGAGTGGCTCGTGAGCCGAAGCCAGTGAGATCGTGGGGAAGACACACTAGCGCCCCTGCTCAGGCGGCCACCTGTGCATCGAGGGATTCGGGGATCTGCAGCTCCAGCAGCCGCTCTCCGCCTCCAGGCGGGAGATCATGCACGAGGCGGAAACCTAGGGCTTCACCACGCGGCTTTGAGGGTGTCTTGGCGCTCATCGGGGTGGCCCATTCGTGCTTGCCTTGCAGCAGGCCTTTGCTGACGGGCGCCAAAGCGGCTTTTTGCCACTCAGCCTCGTTGGGCAAGCGACAGGCAACTCCTGTGCGCCTGGCCAGCCAGGACGTGAAGTCCACAGCGGCGTCATAACTGATGGCTGTCACCGGGGCGCTCGGGGCGAGGGCTGCACCCATCGTGGGAGGGGTATAGAGCATCGCGCGCTCAGGGTCTTCATCCGCCAAATCGTCGAGGAAGCGCAAAAACTCACACACTGTCACCGGTTGACGGGCCACAGCGAGGTTGTCGACGAAGACCTGCTCGTCGCTCTCAGGGGCGCCTCCAGGCAGAGGAAGCCGCCCGGCCGGCAGGTAGAAATGATCTGCCCCCAACATTTGGGGCGTGAAGAGGCAGACCAAGACCTGCAAATCGGCGGCACGACCCAAGCGCACATGGCGGCATGCCGTGACAAAGCCCGAGGCCTTGATTTCGAGCAGGTAGTCACCAGGCTCGAGGTCGAAGGGATGCACAGGGGTGGGACCCAGTTGTAGAAGGGGCGCATCTTTCACCCCAAGCCGTTTCAAGGTGGCATCAGCACCAACAGGATCGGAGTAGATCTCCAGCGTTGCGGTGCCCTCTAAGAGGTCAACATAGCGCTCGTCGTTTTGGGCTGCGAGCTGGGCAACATAGTGGGCTGCGCCCTCTTCATCACCTTGAGCCTCGCTCTCCAGCAGCAGCTCCCAGAGCAGATCCGCCTGACGCGCCGCTGGGATCTCGTGATCGCCAAGGAGCGTCGTGAAGGGCATGTTGTCTGAGTTTAGTCCGTCCATGAGCTACGCGGAAATATTTGCAAGAGTTCTGCCAAGATCCGTCATCCCCGCGACCGAGACTATCTCATGGTAAATATTGCTATTTCCGATGTCGAGAGGGCTGGCGAAAACCGCAGTTGCCGGATGCTCCAGCCTCCGATGACCAGCCAATGCGCTGGCCACTGAACGTTCATCATTCCCGCCGACGCTAGGGTGTGGAGTGAATCGCCTTGAAATCCGTGTTGCGCGCCGCACGCGCCAGACGATCACGCGCCAAGGGGGTATCCAGACGACGCAGGCTTTCGAGGTGCTCACGTGCGCGCTTCAGCCTCTTTGTGAGGGCGGCTGTGCGCGCGGCGTTGAAGAGGCTGAGCTCATAGCTGGGATCCACTCGAATCGCCGCCTCAAACCACGCGTGAGCTTGCTCGAAATAACGCTGTCGGTAGAGCCGGTAGCCTCGAATATCAGCCATGGCTGTTACCTCACGGCGCGAGATCTGACCGCTAACCATCTGTTGCGTGAAGCTGCGAGCTTCGCGGATGGTGGCGGCTACCGCCTGAGGGGTCTCCTTGCGCGCTGGCCCCTTCTCCCGTGGCAAGGGCCGCAGCGTGCGAAAGGTCTCATGTGTTGGGAGGGACGCTGGGGCTTGTGCTGGAGCTCGACCTGTTGGAGGCGTTGGGGTTGGCGTCCGGCGCTCACAGGCACCCGCTACAAAGACAGCCAAAGAGAGGAGCACAACGCGCATGACGATCATGCTAGCAGTGAGGCCATGGCTGAGGCGAATATCGGCGCTCCCCGATGGTCAAAGCCCCACTCCACCCGGTATGCTCGGGCCTCAGGAGGTAGCATGAACACAAACCTAGCGAGATCACTCTCGTGTATCGTCATTGTCAGCTTCGCGCTGGTTACCCTGCTCACGGCCTGTGAGAAGAAGGCGAAGAGATCAAAATTCAAGGTGGTGAAGGTTGAGAAGATACCCTCTAAAGCACCGCTCAAACGCAAGCCACGTGTCCCAGAACAAATCAAGAAGGATAAGAACTCGCTGCTCGGTGGTGAGCGTGGGCTGGACCATGTGGGCATTGCCGTGCGTGAGCTGGACGCAGCTGGCAAGCATTACGCGGGCAAGTTAGGCTTTGGCAACCCACAGCCTGGTAAGCTGCCCAACGGGCTATCCAACATCAATTTTTACTTTGGTGATACCACCTACCTTGAGCTGCTCAACGCCTACGATGCCAAGAAGAACCCCTGGGTGTCAGGTTTTCTCAACAAATATGAGAGCGGCGCGCTCTTTGCTGTGTTGACCACCTACGCCTATGGCTTGAGCGCGGCCTTTTTGCACCGGGCGGGTCACCCTGTGGGCAAGCCTTTGCCAGGGCGCATCGAAGCCAAAGGGGTGAAAAGGAGCAAGCGCCCCCTTTGGCACACCTTTTACTTCAAGCCCTGGGCGCTGCCGGGCAACGTCAACAACCTCTACTTCATCACCTACTACCGGGGCATGCGTAACGCGATCTTGGCCAAGCTCAAAGACGACGTGTTGCGCCGAAAAACGTTCGTACACGCCAACACGGCCCTGGGCGTGAGCGCCACCTGGATGGCGGTGAAGAACTTGAAGAGCGCCCAGAAGGCCTACGCCGCCATCGGGCTCGATCAAGCCCACAAGGTCATCATGGACAAGCGCTTCGCCGCCAAAGCCTTGGCCGTCAAAGCTGGCGAAGGACACCTGCTCTTGCTGCAACCAAAGCGGTCTGGCAAGGGTCCGGTGGCTCACTTCATCAAGAGGCGCGGGGAGGGCATCGTTGGCCTCAGCGTGCGCGTAGAGAAGCTCGAGACCGCCCATGAGGTCGTGCAAAAGGGGCTCGGCGAGAAGTTAGCGCTTCACCCGGGCGCCTTTGGGAAGGCGTTTGTCTTGCCCCCGGAGAAGACCTACGGGGTTTGGCTCGAGTTTGTGCAGTCCAAGACAGATAAGTAGGTCTGCTCTAACCCTCCTTCGCTCTCTTCGTTTCTTCCGCGTTCGCTCTTTCCGCTAACGCCTGGCTCTTGGTGGTGATCGTTTCCAAGCCGTGGGCGTTTGGCCCTGTCTCTACACGCCGTAGCAGATAGGCGAAAAAGAGCGCCAAGAAACCCAACACCGAGAAGATCCACAGCCCAGGGTTGTAGCCCTGAACATTCTTCTTCGAGGCGCCAAAGACGTCATTGGTTTTACCGATGCCCCAACTCATGCCGGCGACGCCAATTTGTTGGATCAACGTCATCACCGAGTAGGCCGAACCAAGGCGCTTTTCGTCGACGAGGTAGGCCACCGAAGGCCACATTACGGCGGGGATCAGCGAAAAGGCGATGCCCATCATCGCGATGGGTACGGAGAGGCCGGTCGTCTTGTAGGCCATCATCACATAGACCGGCATCAACAAGAACGCGCCCACAGCCATGAAGAGCGAGCGTTTGCCCACTTTGTCCACCAGCAGGCCAAAGAGCGGTGTGGCGATCATGCCTGCGAAGGGTAGAACGCTATTATATTGGCCCGCGGCCTCGCGCGTCATATGCCAGGCCTCCATGAAGTATTTGATGGCGAAGGCGCGGAAGGGAAAGATCGCCGAGTAGAAGGTGACGCAGAGGGCCACCACCAGCCAAAACGAGCGGTCAAAGCGGAAGAGGTCTTTGAGCACCAACTTCTCGGTCTCGTCCGAGGCTTGCAGATCGTAGTGCCGCCCGGCGTAGCCCTCCATGGCTGCATAGACCAATGCCGCGACCACACAAAGCACGCCGATGACAGCGGCGAGCACCAAGGGCCCCTGCCAGCTGTCCACGACAACCTCAACCCCCCCGGTCTCAGCGCTCGCCCGGGTGGTCTTATACGCGAACTTGCCCCAGGTGGGTGACCAGTCGGCGGCGATCTGCCCCATGCGCGCGATGGTGAGGTTCACGCCAAAGGCGAAGGAGAGCTCCTTGCCTTTGAACCACTTGGCCAGCGCGGTGGTGATGGCGACGATCAAGGGCTCGGCGCCCAACCCAAAGATGAAGCGCGCCGTGAGCATCACCTCGAAGCTGGAGGAGACGGCATTGAGGATGCCCGCGCCGGTGCAGATTGCGCCAAAGATTACCGTCGATTTCGCTGTGCCTAGGCGATCGATCAGCACCCCCCCGAGGAGCAGCACGATCACGGCGGCGATGCTGTAAACTGAGTAGAGGCTGCCGATATTTTGATCGCTGAAGCCGAGGTCCTTCTTCAACACATCGGCGATAGGAGCGATGGCGTCGTAGACATAGTAGTTGCCGAACATCGCCAAGCTGATGAAGAGCAGCACCAGCCAGCGATAGAGGGTAGGCGGTTCGGTCTTGGGGGCTATCTGGTTCATCGCGCGAGTGTAGGGGGCGATGGCGTTATCGTCCATCACCCTCGAAAGAGGGGATCCATGGTGTGGGAAGGAATGCCTCCCGTTGTCACGCTTTTCGCCCATCGCTGGGTGTCTTAAACGCCAAGACTACTTCGTCCGCCACCCGCGCGAAGGATCGCCCCACGTTTCCTGGCCCGAGCTTCACCCCCCCAAAGATGCGAGAGACGATGAGGACCCCCTCGATCTCGTAACGACGCATCACCGCGAGGATCTTTGTGCCTGGGCGCCCTACTTCCCCGTCGTCTCGGGCTTGCTCGATGAGCTGTCCGTC
>JAFCZD010000666.1 GCA_019314525.1 Deltaproteobacteria bacterium | reverse complement strand
CCAGCCATTAAACTCACGCAGCTTCTTGTCGCTGGGGTTGGGCAACGCCAGCAGCTGCAAATAGAGACACGCAGCCTCCTCCGATACGTCGTGCGTCTGGGCCACCTCTGCCACCAACTTCGGCACCGAGTTGAGGGGGTTGGCCTCGTAGCTTCCTTCAGCCAGGGGCGACTTAAGGGTGCGCTTGGCGATCTGCAGCATGCGCTCGGAGAGCAAGAGTTCTGCCGCGCGTGCGCGATGAAACCCCTGCCAACTCCAGCTCTCGTCAGTTCCGAGTTTACACAGCTCAGCCCAATTCTTTATTTTGCCGGGTCTGAATGCCAGATTCACACCATCGCCATCAGGGTCTGCCAAGGCAATCAGCCAACCGTTGTCGCGCCCTGATTGGGCCTTCTTGTGCAAATCCTTGGGACGAAACTCCTTGCCCCCCAGCGCCTCCACGAAGGCCTCGTTCTTCTTCAGGTTGCCCGCATGAAAGTGGGGACCATCGACGAGAAAGGTGCTGGTCTTGGTGCGCGTACGCGCCAACTCCACCAACTCCACCAACTTCTGGCCGAGAAGATGACCCACAGGCAGCGCGCTGTGAATATACGAGACGTAGCCGCTCACGGTGGCCATCATCTCCATGTCGAAGGTCTCCGTCTTGTTGCCACAGTCCTCCACGCCACCATATTCGCCCATCTCCCAACGACCATCGTTGGTCAGGCGTTTGTCCTTCTTGGGCTCGGCGAGTGCTGGCAACATAGACTTGGCGTTGGCCAGCGTCTGGAGGTCTTTGTCCATGGTCATCAAGAGCGCCGTGTCCAGCTGCAGGCGCTTGCCCATCACCTTCACCACCGCTTTGGCGAGTCGGGGAATGAACGCGGGCAGCTCACCCTCGGCGGATGCGTAGAGGCCCTCTGGCTCAGCTGGCATGGCCAAGTCGAAGAGCTTGCGCAGCTTCGCGTCGCCCAGATCCTTGAAGCTCTGCCGCGCCACGTCTGCCTCGGCGACCTTCAGCCCCATCTCTTCGCGTAGCGCCTTGGGCAGAAAGTTCTTCCCCCATGTGTCGAGCTGTGGAAGGCCAGCCATCAACAACGCAGCCTCTGCGTAGCTCAAACCTGATTTTTCGGCCAAAGCCTCGGCGTGCTCACGCACGAAGGGGCGAACACCGCGCTCTCTCACTACAGCCACGAGATTCAGAAGCTTCTCGCTTGTGGCCCAACCAGCACTGCTGTAGCGCGTATCCCCCTTCAGCTTGGCGCCCGGGAGTAGCTCGAACGTCCCTCCGTCCGAAAACTGCACCACCGAGACCTGCTGTTCGTCCTCATCGGGGTCGACATCCCAAAGGAAATAACGGTCCCCCGCATACTCCCCGAGACCCGCCTGATAACAGTCATCCTCTGGCAGCTGGAACGGCAGGTGGGTCCTCTTGAGCTTCATCTCCCGAACACGAAGGGCGTCAGGTCGTGTGCAGAAGATCGAGCCCGCCCACAGCGTCAGAAGGTCGAGCCAGGCCCCTCGCTCTTTGTCGTCCAATGAAGCCGTGGGAGCCAAAAATGCCGCAGCTCCGATGCCCTGACCCAGAAGGTTATACCAACTTGCGTCACAGCCTGGCGGTTCGCTCATCACGCCATCAGAGAAGAACGCATCGAGTGCACGCAATTGCGGAAAGAGGTGCTCCATATTCCAAGAGCTGTCGATCAGAATGCCCAGCTGCTTGCGGATTTTCTCACCGCCGTCATCACCCGGCTGCGCCTCCTGCGCTTTGGCCGCTGGATTTTCTGGGTCACGGGTCTTGGTGAGTTCCTGCAGCTTGTTCTCGAGCTTCCCGGCCTCTGCCACAGTCATCACCACCTGATGACGCAGCCCCGCGTCGGAGATGCCGGGCCAGAGTTCCGCCACCTTGGCTGAGGTCTGCGGCAACTCCACTGTGGCTGTGGGGGCCGCCTTCTTCCTCACCGCCTTCTTCTTGCCCTTCTTTTTGGTAAACACAGGCTGGGCGATTTGAGCGTCCCCTTCTTGGGCGAGTTCCTCCACGCAGGTCGCGAGCAACACCGCAACCTGCTCATCCTTCACCTGCCGCAGCGCCTTGGAGCCCTCCACATCCCGAGCGCGATAGAAGTGCCAGTAGTTCATCGGCAAGATGGGTGTTGTGGGCTGGTTATCCCTGCTCTGCTCCAACCTTGAAAACACCATGCTGCCGTCCGTGCACCAAAGGTCATAGGTAAAGGAGAGGTCTTCATGGTCGACATACCCGGCGTCAACCCCCAGCGCCTCCCCTGAGGGCAAGCTGAGGATGGCGTCGGGGACTCGTCCATCATCCTCCAGCAAAACGTCAGACCGCACACCATCGATGCGCTCCATCACCTGCCGTTTGTCATCTCTGCAAGTTCGCCACCCCAGCATCCCGTCTGCCAGCCCCAAGGGGCTCTGCTCCAGGCCCTCGGGCGCCGGTGTCAACTCACAGAAGCCAACAAGCAGTTCGTTGTTCGCTGTGGCAAAGTCCTCGAGGAAACGAGGGGACGACTTCCGACCCTTCTTCCCCGTCTCAGGGTCGAACTCCACCAACACGTAGCGCTTGAGCTTGTCATCGTAGTGCGTTTTCCAGCTGTTCTCGCCGTCGAAGAAGAGTTTGGAAAACCCTGGAATCTTGCTATCGCCCACAGAGAGCTTGCCGTCCCCGGTGTGTACGCCTCCGCCAACCAGCGGCAACTGCCTGCCCTCCACGGTGCCATCCGCCCAGAAGTCCATATTGATATCGAGCTTCTTTTTGGGCGCGTCGGACCAATAGCCCTTGTCGTTGTATTGTGCATCTCGGTACACCACGAGAAGCTGCCCATCCACATAGGCCAAATAGCGCAGCTTCTTCGCGTTCTTTGGCAGCTGAAGGTCGTGTTCGAGCACGCGTCCCTTGGGGCCAAGCACCACGGCACGGCGTTGATCAGAGACAACAAGGTAGGGGAAGGGGCCTGAGAAGAAGAGACTGTCATTCCCAGCACCAGCCGAAAGCTCTTCGCAGAGCGCCTCGAAGTCGGGCCAGAAGAGTTCCCCGAAGAGACCACCACGCAGGGTGCGAGCGAGACGCTCGCCCACCCTCAACGAAGCCAGCTTGGGCAAGGCCTCAGGAAACTCCGCGAAGGTCTTGACGGAGGTGGACGACTCCATGGCGTCCATGCGTTGAGCCAACTCCGGCAACGCGGTGTTGGGCACCTCCACCAGGTCCAAGAGCCAGGCACGGCG
>JAFCZD010000665.1 GCA_019314525.1 Deltaproteobacteria bacterium | reverse complement strand
AGGTCATCGGTATTGGCTTCGAATACGCAGATGTCTGCGTCATACCCTTGATCGTAAACACCGCCGCCCACGCTGGGCTCGGCGCTTGGCAGCGGATGCCACGCCAACGCGAGACGAAAGCGCCCTTTCGGTGGAGCCTGTCCAGCTGGCGGCTCAAAATCCTTGGGCTCCGAAGCGACATAGCCCGATGGAGGAATCAACAGGCTTCCAGCGTCGAACCAGGGCTGCCAGGTCCAAGCCCCGTTGAGCAGCACACCAAGAGCAAGGCCATCGATCATTCCTGCGCCGTCACGATTGCAGCGTTCGTCCTGCTCGTCCTTGGAATACCTTCCGGTGACAAGCCGGCTACGTACTGGGCCCCAGCTGTTCTTCCAGTCGCCGTGCTCTGGATCTTCTGGCCAATGTTGGTAGCAGGAAGTCTTCACGTTGTGACGCGCCGAGGCCATCACAATGGCGCGCGCGGCTTGTTGCGCCTTGAGACGGTTGCCCTGAAACTGCGCCATCGCGGCACGGTAGGCGTAAGCCGCAAAGCCCGCGACTTGTGGCGCCGCGAAACTCGTGCCTACTCGGCCCTGGTAGTAGTCGCTTCCATCCTCCCAGTAACGGTGCCAGCGGAAATCATTGTCCATAAAGTTGTCCACGCGATACTCGGCCGCCTGCATTCGAACGGCGGCGGCCACCACGTGCGGCAGGCGACGATCACGGTGGCTTGTGTCGGGGGATCGCCAGCTGGAGTGTGACTTGAGCGCTGTCTCGGGGTTATCGCAACCCATGCAGTCGTTGTTAGGATCCTCGCTGCCAAAGGGCGTCTGCACGTTGCGGTTTTCTGTGGAGGCACCACCGACGATGAGCGCGTTGCGGAGTTTGAACATCGGGTAGTGCCTGTACTTGCAGTGGTAGTGACCACCGCAATCTTCGTCGTCCGTGCAGTCGATCTGACCGTCACCATCGTCATCCAACCCATTGCGGCACGTTGACTCATCCGTCCCCGTCTCCGCTTTTTGGTTGGTCGCGTTGCACTCGGTATTACCGCTAGTGCCTTGTTGGCACCATCCGTACCGCCCCTCCGCGAGAGCCGGGTTGCTTGGTTCATAGCCATCGTTGCCCGCTGCCGCCACTACGAGGGTGTGAGCTGGCAGGGTGGTGGTCATCCAGTCGAGTGCCTTCTGCGCGACATCAGGCTCCGAAAACGCGCCAGGCGGCTCGCCAACCGTTGCACTCCCGTTCAGATGCACCCACGCAGAGATGCTGAAGATATCCGGCGCCGCGTGCGTCGCGCTACCTGGGTCCCGTGAGAAGATGCTCTCGAGGTGATCGATGAGCTCGTATGCATCGGTCGTCCCACTTGAATTGTCATCCATGTCCGTCAGCGAAAGACTGGAAGCCGGTCGCGTCATGGTCCACAGCATGCCGATGCGGCCCCGGGCCGGATCGTATTGAGCATCCTCTTTGGCGTAGAGAATGCTGTGGGTGTTGTCAGCATGGGCGACGTATTTGGCATCGACCGGGGTCGAAGCCCCGTCTGGCCAACAGGCGTTGGTGCCATTGCGCAAGTTCTCGCGCACAACGTTGAGGTAGGCCATCTGGTCATCCTCGGTACCGCTGCTTCCTGGGGAGTGTTGGCTCAGCACCGAGGACGGATGACAAACTTCCAGCATTCCGACCTTGATTTCATCATAGATAGGAAACTGCCATGCTTGCCAGAAGAGTCGCCAGTAGCCGATATTGTCCTGGTCAACGGTAGAATGGAGAGCAAAGGGCTTCCCCCCTTTCGCGGGGTAAATGGCCGCCACGCTCGGGTGGGCCGCGAGTGCTCGGAGCGCTGCCTTCGTTGCTCGAACTTTGAGCAAAGGCATGTGCTCCAGGTTGCCCTCAACCACTATCCCCGGCTGTTTCGTCAAAGCTGCCAGCAAGGGCGCCTTGGCAGAGTTCAGCTCCGCGGCCAGGTTGCTGCGTGAAACTCCAGTCTTTCCCCGTAGGCCGGGGGTAGCAACCCAAAGCAACACGTCGTTGTCGATGTCTTTCAGCGCCGCAAAGGCCCGTTTGGGCATCGCCGCGTAGCTCTGACGATGTGCAGCGCGCTCCGCGGCAAAGAGGCGCTTGCCATCTTTCACCTTGCCACCGTGCACGGCAAAACGACGCGCAATGCCCGTCTTCGTGTCGATCGCCTTGACGTGGTGAAAGCGGGTCTTCGTGAGGGGCAAAGAGACATCACGCACACCCAACAGCACTTCGTCTGGCAGCAGATGTGGCGCCGCGACAAGTGCTGCCTCTGGAGCCACCGAAGCTCCTGGGATGGTACGGACAGCCGCTGACACTTTGTCCACCGACTCCTGCCTACACCCCCCCCCTGAAAGCGCAAAAAATGCAAATAAAACAAGGCTGTTGCGAGGTTTTCACATGACGAATATCTCCTTTTCTGCTTGAGCCCGCAGGCTTCCAGCACACCAAAGAGGAGACCCCAAGGTCACCAGCATGTTTTCCACGCCCCGTCTCCCGCTCGCAAGCTTGCATGGGTAGGAAACAAGAACAACTGCAATCGTCCAGCGGCCCATGCTCTCGCCGCAAAATAGCTCCTTTTTTGCCCCGTGGCGTTGTCCATGATACCTCGGGTAAGGATGGGTGGTTTCTGCGCACATATTCAGATTTTCCGCGATGGTGAGTTGATGCTCCAGCGTCAACTCACACAACGAGTCGTCATTGGAGAGTCCCCCTGTGCAGCGCTGCCCCTCCCAGGGCTCGAGGCTGACGTCGAGTTCCTCACGCCCGTTCCCCAAGGCTTCACCCTGCGCCTGCCTGCAGGCGTCCGGGGCAAGCTCCGGGCCGCTGACCGCATCCTGCGCGTACAGGACGGCCTGCTGCACGACCCTCGCCCCGAGCCGCTAATTTTCACGGATGGCGACCGCGGCGTGCTTTGGCTCCCCGACGCGCATCTCCAGCTGCGCTTCTCCATCGTGCGAAAAGTTCAGAGGCCATGGCGACCACATCTGGACCGCCCTCTCGCCCTCGCCCTGGGTTGCACAGCTGTAGTGCTCCTCAGCAGCGCCATCCTCGTCACTCGCTACGGTGCGCGCCCCAAAAGCGAGCGTGATGCACCCGGCTATCGTCGACCGAGTCTTGGCGCTACAAAAACGCCACCGCAAACGAATCGCAGCGTCTGAGAAGTCTGAGAAGACTGCCCAGGGAGTCGTCAGAAAAACTCCGTCGGCGCGGAAGGGCACACGCCGAAAAACCCGCCCCTCGCGTCTCCAGAAGAAACAACAGGTTGCAAGCCATGTCCAGCGAGCGCTGAAGACATCACGCCGGGTGCTCGCGCTCACAGCCGCGGCAGATCAAGCGAGCAAGCTCCTGCTGGCAGGCAAGGGTCCGTTGCCCAGCCCAGGGTTGGGCAGGGGCTCAAAACAGCACCTCGGCGCCCTCACCTCCGCACTGCTCACGTTGAATGCGCTGGATGCGCGTTTGCTGCCCAAAGCCCCCGCGCTCTTGCTATCACAGCCCAAGGCGAGCCCAAAAGC
>JAFCZD010000664.1 GCA_019314525.1 Deltaproteobacteria bacterium | reverse complement strand
GAGGGCGTTGTGTTTGCTGATGCCTATCAGAAGCCCGTTGGCTGCTTTGAACAATGTTGCAAAGCTGCAAATGTTCCACCGATCTCGAAGAATGACATTCGATGCGATGATGCAATTGATCACTTCTCCAGCAGCGAAATTGGGAAGCTCTGTGAGCGGGTCCCCGACCTTGAGGTCATTGCCAGGCTGGTCGCGTCAGTCGGAGAGAAGGGCTGAACTTGATGCAAGAGCGGTAGGAACTATGGGCGGGTAAACGTGCTCACGTTGCCACTGGATGAGGCCGGTGCGGTGAACTCGTTGGGTCTAGACTAGTTGCGGTGGGTCTCGCAGACGCCTTCGCTTCTGCTGCCGCTGATCAGTTCGCAGGTGCTGCCCGTGGGCTGCATGCAGGCATAAGCTGGGCACATGAAGGGCACGCTGCCACAACCGACGCGCTTCCATTCATCGGCGATCTTGTCGAGCTCGGCTGTATCGTCGACGAAGTCAACGCAGGTCGCGCAGGCGAGATCGCTGGCGGCTTGGCGTTCGCAGATCGGTCTGGCCACCACGGGGTTGCACTCTTTGGCCCGCTTGAGGGCGTCAACGTATCGTGTATTGATCGCATAACAGAACGCTTGGCGTTGGTCGTCGCAGCAAGAATCCGGATAGACGCCATCGGCGGGGGTGCGGCAGGTGCCGTTTTTGTCGATGAAGGCACCCCAACAGGGGTCCTTTTTGAGCACGGTGAAGGCGCGGGACGCGACCTTGACGATGAGCCTGCAGCTGGCTGAACTCATGGGTTGGGTCGTATCGCAGCCGAGGCCGTAGCGGCTGAGCACGAGCCAAGCACCATCATGAAGCTGGAGCTCTTCGGCGAAGCTCTTACCTGCTGGTAACTCTGTCGCATAGCCTTCCCAAACACAGATCTTCGTGGGGCCGTGGGAGTCCCATTCGTCGCCTTCTTTTCGCTGCACGACGTAGGGTGAGCAGCCGTCGAGGTAGACGGGTTCACCAAGGGTGTTGGCCAACGTGGCGGTGGTTGCTTCTCCGGGCTGGACCTTTTCAGGAGTGACCATCACGGCGAGGCAGTCACCTGAGTGGGCCACATTGATCCCGTGCTGGGCGGCGCCACAAGCGTTGCCGTAATTGCGGCCATCGCAGCCACAGACGGGCATGTATTCCTTGGTGCAAGCGTGGGTGATGGCTTTGCACTCTCCGATGGCGTCTTTGTCGTTGCCGCAATTGGGCAGTTGGCAGTATTGGTCGGCGCTGCAGTTGGCGTCAGAGGTGCAGGTGAACATCAAGCGGTTGCATGCGGCGGTGAGGGTGTAGTCGCCTGTGGCTCTCCAGCGCACGGAATAGACAGCCACGAGATACTTCACGCTGCGTTCGGCCTTGTAGGTGACCGTGGCGGCGTTGGCATAGGGCCTGCGCTCGAGAGCGACCCGTTTGCCCGTCTCCGAGTCGTAGATCGCGATGGCGGCGCCCCGACGGACGGAGTAGTCGGCTCTGAAGGAGAAGGTGAACTCATAGCCATATTTGCCAGGGAAGCTGTACATATGGGCGCTGTCCCAGCCACGGAAGCGACCGTCGATTTTGCTATCACAGTGAAAATCCGTGGGAATATGCCGGATCCAGCTGGGGATGTCGGCTTTGCCGCCGAGCATCAGGAGGTCTGCTCGTTCACTATCGGGATCGACCTCTTGTCCATCACAGCCAAAAACCGTGGCCATGAGCACAACAACGCTCAAGCTCAGCAACCGTTTCATTGGGGTTCTCCTTTAAGTTTAAGGTAGGGATCGCATAGCCCGACGGGCTCCTATGCCCGTGGTGTAGGATACTTCGTGACACTTGGGAAGATCTTCCCCTTTTATTTGCGATTCTTTTGCCTGTGATGGCCAAGATCATGCTTCCCAACTAAAATGGCTGCCATGAAAAAACTCGCACCCCCGGCCGAATCGCAATCAAGCCTAGCTTTGGTGGAGTCTGTCTTTTCCGCCACGGAGTTGGGTGGGTACACGGAACTCAAACTTCAGCTTCCCTTGTACATCCATGATGCAACAGGGATTCCCGACCTCAGCGCTGAGGCAATCCATGTATTTCCTGATGGTTTCGACGATGAGAGTGTTGATGTCAACGATCCCGATCAGGGGAACGAGACCTTCACGATCTTTGCTGGCGACGTCCGCTGTCGAAGCCTCTATACCGGCACGTGGATGGGCGTCGGCGGAAAACTCACGACCTCAGTGCTCCATGGAAACTCAGGAAGCAATCGTGTGTTCGTCGCAGCCGAAATTGCGGCTACCCTCATTCTGGAAGAAGGACACTCCTTCGAGTTCGAGAAGATCCAGGCGGGCACGGTCTATTCCGAGCACGGACTCATCGAAGATCCAGACGACGGAAGCATTGAGTGCTTCTCGGATGACGCAAGCGAACTCTTCGCCCCCGAATTCATGAAACCCTTGGAGGGCTATGAGGATGAGTATGAGGTGCTCTATGACAAGATCACCCAGGCTCTGATCGACGGAAAGCCTTGGAAGCACAAAGGATGAACGTTTGCGAGTAACGTTCTCAGGGGCCAGAGTTGGCGGTGAGAGACTGCTTCACCGTCCTCAGCTTCCGCAGCGAACGCTTCGCCGCTAGGCGCTCCCCCAGGCTGCGCTGTGGGTCGCGCTGGATCCTCCTCAAGACCTGTCGAGCCCCCACCACCCCCCGCGATCCCAGCAGTTCGATGGCCTGCTGCCGCACGCCCAGGGCCTTGTCTCCCAGAGCCTTTTTCGCGAGCAGGGCGTGCACAGCCGGCAGCGGGCAGCCACTTAGGCGCTCGAGGGCGCGGCGGCGCACTCCCGCGGATGCGTCTTTTTGTGCCCACTCCAAGAGCACGAGGCGCTGCTCACGCTTTTGGCAGCCCAGACGTTTGAGCAGATCCCGGCGCGCAGCGGCCGAGAGCTTGGGCAGCTTCTTTCGCGCCCAGGTGGCGGGCGATCGCGCGTAGGCCTTCGTGTCGATCAGAGCCGCGATGGAGCTGACCTTTGCCTCGAAACTACGGGTGTTCACCTCGACCTGTTCAGGGCGCCCATGCACGCAGGACGAGCGCCAGTACACGAGATGATCTTTCACCACTCGGGGGGCTACGATCATCGCTCGAGTTCCATCATCGCAATAATCCAACGGTGGCTTGGTGCGGCAGGCCTTCGCGACCGTCTGCACGTCAATGCTGCCGTTGCCCAGTTGGTCGAGGAGCATG
>JAFCZD010000663.1 GCA_019314525.1 Deltaproteobacteria bacterium | reverse complement strand
CCGAGCCAGAGGGCGATCATTGCCACGTCGATGCCGATGATCAACAGGTGCATAGCGGTTGAGTGTCGCAGCACATGAGGGGTGATGTTTTTGGACGCTATCGAGGGGCACTCATCTTTGGCGATCTCGGCGTACTTCTTGAGGATGTGTGTAACACCGAAGCGAGTTAGCGGGGTGCCGACGGCATTCAGGAAGACATGAGCATCTTCATCCTTGCGCGGTGAACGAAGCTCAAGGTGAGCGCGCAGAGCCTTGACCGTATCGTTCCACAACACGCAGGCTCTGGGCTTCTTACCCTTACCCATGATATTGATCTTGGGGCTGCCAGTCAGAACTATGTCGCTTATCTTCAAGTTGACGAGTTCGGAGACGCGAGCACCGGTGTTGAAAAGCAAAAGGACAAGCGCGTAGTCCCTGCATCCGAGATCTGTACTCTGGTCGATTGAGCCGGTCAGAGCAGATAGTTCTTCGGACGTCAGGTACTCCATGGTTTTCTCCTCTGTCGTTTTCATGCTGATGCTACATACCTGATGGACGTGGAGTAGCAGTTCCGGTGCCTGTCTGCCGATATACTTGAACAGGCTGCGAAGCGCAGCGAGGCGTTGGTTGCGGGTGTTTGCCGTACACCCGCGGTCTGATTCAAGGTAATCAAGGAATGCCAGGATCAACTCTATGTTGAGGTCCTCTGCCGTGAGCGCGTCCACTGATTTGTGGAGCGTGTCGGCAGCAAAGCACAACAGCAGCCTTATCGTGTCTCGATAGGACAGAACCGTGTTGCGGGATGCGCCTTTCTCTAGCGGCAGAAAGTGTAGCAGGAATGGCTTCAGGTAGTCGGCGATGGGATGCGTCTGGTTTTTCATTGTTAAGCTCCTTTTTGAGTCAGTCATTGAACTGTTTGATCGTGATTTGATAGTGCGCTTCGAACCGGTTGCCCACTTCCTCGAGCAACTCAGCGGTGGCATGTAGATACACCATGGTGTTGGCTATATCGACATGTCCCATGTAGGTAGCCAGCCAGGGAAGACGTGCATTCACGTCTTCCCCATCCTGGTACCACTTCAATAGACAGGAGACGGCGAATGTATGGCGAAAATCATGTATGCGCGGCCCCAGCCCCTTGCCAGAATGAAGCCTGGCTTGCACAAGCAACTGGCGGAAAGTTCCGTACACCGTGCTGTAGTTCAGTCGTTTGCCCCACAGGTTGATCAGTAAGGGCGCCTCGGGATCGTCTGGAGGGCTTAGTGACCGCAGATCCATGTACCGTTTAAGGGCTCGCCGAGCGGATGGCAACAAGGGTATCCAACGCGACTTGCGGAACTTGCCTTCACGGATGTACAGCAGCCCTGTGTCCTGATGAAAGTCCTCGGTGTTCAGCCAAAGGGCTTCACTGATTCGCATCCCTGTGGCACATAGCAGCCCAATCAGTGTTGTGTATGTCTCACTGCGCAGCGGCCTTTCTGGGGATAGATACGCAGCGGCGTCAAGCAGCGACGAGATCTCGCCACTGCTGTATATATAGGCCTGACGCACATCGCCGTCCCTTCCCGAAGGGATCGAGTCAGGAACGTATGAACGCGGATCAGTGTCCATCAGGTAGGAGCAGAACTGTCTCACGGCACAGAACCTGTTGTACCGGGTTCCGACGCTGACCCGTGCCTGCTGCTCAAGGTATAGTGAAACAGTCGAGGCGTCCATCCGCTGGGACTGAAAATGGTTGTTGCTCAAGAAACGATCAAAATAGCTCAACTTCTTCACCAACCGGTCCCTGGTTATTCCGCTACAGCACTTCAGCTCAACGAATTGAGTCATGCTCTTAGCCAGGCAACTTGCGAACTCGTTGGTCTTCATTTCGACACCTCCGGCCACTCCAGGGCAACCTGTTCAAGGTTTTGAAAATCAACCTTGGTGTAGATGAACGTGGAGGCCAACAGCTTGTGTCCAAAGATGTCCGCTATGGCCTTCAAGGAATGTCCGCGGTTGACCATTCTCCCGGCAAAACAATGCCGAAAGGCATGGGCACCGTTGCTCTCCGTCGATACGTCGGCATCTTTTATCCTTCTTGCGATGATCGATGAAAGTGCTTGCGATCTATCGAGTGGATGACACGGTGGCACCATCGTCACAAAGACATGGGCACAGCAGATGTCTGGACGTCCGTTCTGCAAATAGTCCAACAGACTCTCCCCCACACCCTCGGTCAAAGGAAGCAGGCTCTGCTTGCCGCGTTTCAGTGGCCGGAACAGGATACGATCACTGCGCCAGTCGATGTCTTCAACGCGCAAAGCGCGCACCTGCCCGCCCCGAATGCCGTAGGTGTGAAGCAGTTGGAGTATCGCATAATCCCGCTTACCGATTGCGCTGCACCGGTCCACCCTGTTGAGCACCTTTTCGGCCTGTTTGTCGGTGATACCACGAGGTGTGTCGGCTAGCTTGTAGATTCTCACCGATGGCACACACCCGCTCAGATCCCTTGAGATATGTCCCTGGTGAAAGCAAAATCGCAGAAAGAGCCGCAACGTGCTTCCGATCGAGTTCCTGTGCGACTTGCTGTACTCGGCACTGCGGCTTGTCACGTACGCCCGGATACACTCAGCATCCAGCTTGCACAACGCTTCGACCCTCGCTGCTTCGCCTAGAAACTCAAGAAACGGAACAAGACATTGCCGGCGCCGCTCAATCGTTCCTGGACACGCCCCCCGCACATTGCGCAACCATTGCTCGTAGGCCCCCAGAACCGGATCGTACACTTGATGCGCTTGGGGCTGTGGCTCGACCAGCCCCTCAGCCTCCAGATATTCGCGAAAACGCCCCAGCGTGCTCTTCCGTCGCCTCTGTTCCCGGACAGATTCTCTACTGAAGCTCGATCGCTCAAGTTCTGTGAGTATTGTCGGAGTCTGCCCCACGGAAAGTTCCGCGCCCGTCCGCCTCAATCGACGGAACAAAGAACCAACCCGTGTGACGTGCTCTCGGACAGTGCGTAACGACGAGCCCCGTTCTTGTAGCCATTGGCAGAATCCCTCAACTACCCCACCCATTGGCCCCGCTCGAAGTCGTTCCCATGTTCCTGGCCTCAAGTACACCTGTTCTAAGTACATACCGCCTCCTTTCTCGCTCCATTATCGGAGCGTCAGAAGACCATTATGCACCTGAATTATGTTGAGCAAAAGGACTCAGAATGGTAATAATCACGCTTCATTGGCCGAGTTGCCACGATTACACAACATAACCCG
>JAFCZD010000662.1 GCA_019314525.1 Deltaproteobacteria bacterium | reverse complement strand
ACTCTCATGCATCGCCATGCCTCGCGCCTCGCCCACGGGTAGGTATCGCCAGCTGGAGGGCAGGCCTTGCTCGTAAAGAGCATGTCCCGTCTCGTGGATCACCCCCATCAGGCCACGGGTGAAGTCCTCCTCGCTGTAGCGGGTGGTGATGCGCACATCATCGGGCACCCCACCACAGAAGGGATGAGCGCTGATATCCAAGCGCCCACGCTCGAAGTCAAAGCCCAACGCGCGCATCATCTTCTGGCCCAGGGCCTGCTGCGCGGCGATGCCAAAGGGCCCTTGCAGCTTCAGCGGCGCTTGCTCTGCTTGCTGCTTCGCCAGCACAGCATCTACCAACTGCGGCAAGAAGCCCGCGAGCTGCGCGAAGATTCGATCGATGTGCTCCGCGCGACCACCGGGTTCGAACTCGTCGAGGAGCGCGTCATAGGGTGAGAGCCCCAATGTCCCAGCCTTGGCTGCGGCCTTCTCGCGGCAGAGATCCACCACTCGCTCGAGGTGGGGCAAGATGCGTGGGAAGTCGTTGGCCGGCCGCGCCTCCCGCCAGACCATCTGACAGGCGGTGGTCGCGCGTGTCATCTCCGCCACGAGCTGATGGGGAACCGCTCGCTGATGATCGTAGTTGCGCTGCATCTCCCGCAGGTTCGCCCCCTGCCATGCCTCGAGTTCTGCGTCCGCGGCACACTCCAAAAGTTCGCCAACCTCTGCGTTCGAAAGCAGCTCGTGGATGGTCTCTTTAATGGCAGTGATGTGCTCGGCACGGGCCAGTGCCCCGCCCTTGGGCATCATCGTCTCCATATCCCAAAAGAGTATCGAGAGACCAGCTGAGAGGCGCCCAAGGCGCCCGAACCGTTTTTCTAGCTCGTCGTAGGCCACACGAGCTTTGGCAGTGTCATGGCTCATGCCCGCAGTATAGGCGATGAAAGGGCGTGTGCCATGGGTTCGGAACCCACCCCGTGATATCTTCTGCGGGATGACTGAAAACCAAGCGCATTGGCGTGAACACCCTCTGGACGGCAAGCTTCTGCGTTTTGACCGCACCACGGGGATCAACCAGCTGATCGAATCAACACGCACACAAACGTTGGTGCAGCGGGCGCCACGCTTTTTGCACGTGGCGCTGACGAACGACTGCAACAAGAGCTGCACCTTCTGCTATCGCCCCCTCGACGCACCGAGCCTCTGGTGCTTTGACGAGCTCATCGCCTTGGCGCATTGGGCCGCTGAGTGGGGCGTGCTGGAGATGACTTTTGGCGGCGGTGAGCCGCTTGTCTTTCCACGCTTCTCTGAGCTGCTGCGAGCGATCTGGGAGAGAACACCCATCTGCCCCAGCTTCACCACCAACGGGTTGCTGCTCTCCTCGGAGTTTTTGGGGGCCATCCAGGGCTTCTACGGTCAGCTGCAGCTCTCGGTCTACGATGACGAACAGCCCCTGGAGAAAATCGAGCTGCTGGTGCGCGAGAAAGCGCGCTTCGGCCTGAATGTGCTCGTGACGCCGCGGCGACTGCGCACCCTCGAAGTAGACCTTCTGCGCTGGTATGGCCTTGGGGTGCGTGACGTGTTGCTGCTGTCATACAAGGGTGACGACGCCTCCATGCACCTCTCACAGCGGCAGGACGCCCAGCTCACCGCCAGCGTGCAGCGCCTACGAACGCGCTTTGGCCCGGGCTTATCGTTCAAGGTTGACGTCTGTTGGCGTCAGCGCCTCGCCGGGCTGCCACAGCTCCTCGACCGCGACGATTGCGACGCGGGAGATGCCTTCTTGTCGATCTCTTCGGACAAGCGCGCCGGGCCCTGCTCGTTTCATCATGAACGCGTCGCTTTTGCGAACTTAGACGACATCCCTGCGATCTATCAACGTTTCCGCCAAGAACGCTCCGCCGCCCATCAGCGCGGCTGTGCGCGCTAGACGAGAATTGGAGAGTCCGCCATGAAGACGCAGATCAAAGTCTGGCAATCATTCTCGAGCAACAACAGCAGCGACTATCGCCTCGTGGCGCGCTTCGGCGACGCCAAGAGCGCCAAGGCTGCGGTCAAAGAGCTGCAGGCCTTCATCACAGCCCACGCCAAGGAGGTTGATGAGACCGGAGACATCGACAACCCCAGCCAGGCACAGCAAGACCTCGCGGCCAAATACAACTTCGACATCGCAAATCACCCCCTCTGCTGGGGGGACGAAGCGCTCGTGGACGATGAACCGCACGTCGCCGTAGCAGAGACGACGCTCTTGATGTACCACAGCTACTGTGGAGGGCTTGAATACGGCTTTGGTGACTTCCTACGAGCGGTTGGCGCCAACACCGTGGAAGAAGCGTCGGCGCCACCCACCATCGCCGTCTGGTTCACGTTGCCCTCCGGCGCCAAGGGCAAAAAGGCCCAAGAGGCTCTCGAGGCCTTCTTCGCCCAGCGTGAGAGCAACGCCTATCTCTCGGATTGGCCCATGGACCCGCCATGGATGGCCGCTGGGGACCTCCCCTACGCAGACCCCGAAGAAGCCTTGTGGTTTTCCGACGGTGAGCAGGCCGCCTTTTCATTGCCCATGAACCTTCGCGACCTCGACGATCTGGAGGCATGGCTCAAAAAAAACCGCATCAAAGATTACCGCCTGCTGCTCTGTGATGGGGTCGTGGAGCGCAAACTGCAGCTCTTGTCCAAGGTCAAACGCTGCCCCGAGTGCCAAGCAGAGAACCCAAAATATTTGGCCGCTGAGAGCGAATCACTCGAGGAAGACCAGCTGCTCTGTGACGCTTGCGGTGGCATGTTTTCGTTGGCGAGCATCGAGACGTTGGCCGAAGCCGACACACGACTCAATGTTTGGTTAGAGAAAAAGGGCATGGCGCGGCAATGCCCCCACTGCAAAGGCAGCGACCTGGCGCTGCGCGGGGGTGGCAAAAGGATCGAATCGCAAAGGTTGCTCTGCATGGGGTGCAAAGAGCAGGTCACTGTGCGGCAAATGGTGGGCACCTCGCCCGTTCGCCACATCGCAGAGGGCGTGTTGTTGAACAACCTCGCGGTGCGCGGAGATCGCGTGCTCGTGGGGGCTCGCGACGGCTCCATCTACCTCTCCACCGACGGCGGGGACGCCTTCAAGCGCGTGAAAAAGGGAAGGCTTCAGGTCTTCGGACTAACATGGGTGTCCGACGACATCGCCCTCGCAGCAGGATACAATGGGGTCATTCTTCGGTCTGACGACGGGGGGCGCCGCTTCTCCTCCGTGACAAGCTCGGCCAAAC
>JAFCZD010000179.1 GCA_019314525.1 Deltaproteobacteria bacterium | reverse complement strand
GCCTCGTCTCGTGAGCGCACGCTGCTGGTGGTGCACAACCTTCTGGTCGCTGGCGAAGGGGCGCGTGCTTGCGATGTCCTGCTGGATCTCGTCGAGCGGCAGTGGACACGGCATGGCATCGCCCTACACGCAGATCGCGATCTCGATCTGATCACAGAGCATTTGCCCTCGGCGCAGGCCCCACGTTATTGGCGCTTGAGGGCGCGCGCTGCCTGGGCCCGTTGTGCCTTCGATGGTGCGGAGGAGGCTTCGAAGAAAGCTCTCTCCCTGGCCAATGTGCTGGCATTGCCGGCTGAGACCGCTGCTTGTGAGAGTCTCCTTGGGGAGGCCCACAAGGGGCGTGGACGTTACGAAGAGGCTGGTGAGTGTTTTCGAGCGGCCCTCGAGGCCTACCGAGACCTTGGGGATCGCGCGGGAGAGGCGCAGTGCTGCCTTCTTTTGGCTCAATGCGCGCTCTACATGTCGCGTTGCAGTGAAGCCGAGGGGTGGATACACGAAACATTGGTGGCCGCCGAGGCGAGTGGGAAGCTCGAAGGCGTGATGGCCGAGGCCGAGTGGCTCTTGGCATCCGTGCTCCAAGAGCAAGGCCGCTATCACGAAGCACGGCGTCGCGCTGAGGGCGCCTTGGACCTCTTTACGCGCTGCGACAACCAGTTGGGCGTGGCGCGCGCTCATTGGTTACTAGCCACGCTTATCGGCCACCAAGGGGACCTCGAGCGCTGCCGTGAGCATCATAGGCAGGCCGAGGCCTTCTTCAAAGAGGCTGGGGACCGTTGGTGGATCCTGGCCACGGCGCTCCAAGGAGGCTGGATCGCCGTAGCGTGCGGTGAGTGGCAGCACGCCCTTGGGGTCGCTGAGTTCATCCGTGGTGAGTTGCCTCCTTCAGGCGTCGATAATGAGCGCACCCAAACCTTCTTGATCAGCGCAGCAGCTGGGCTGGGGAGAGGCGATTTGGCCCTGGCCGTTGACGCCCTGTCGCAGGTCGACGCTATTGCGTCTCATGAGCCAAACCTGTCACAGACGCGTTGCGTGCTCCGCGCTTGGCTCGCTCACCGCCAAGGCTGCAAGGCAGAAGCAGACACATTCCTTGGCGAGGCCCTCGGCATCTTTGATGAGGCAGGCATCACCTCTTGGGGCGTGCCCTGGATTCTCGCTCAGCTCCAAAGCCTCGTTTGGGATACTCTGGCGCAGAGCCAGGGGGCGCTGGCTGGACACTCTCGAGACCATTTCTTCTCCTAGTGGCATGGGCGCTCAAAGCGCCCGCCAGCAGACTGTCGACCGCCCTTCGTGACTTCCGAGCCCTCACGTGACGAAGTCAATGACAACCAATGACAGAGCTCGCGGCGCCCTGTGGCTGCTGCTGATCCTCAATTTGCTTGTCTATATGACGCGCTACGCGCCCGCCGGCGTCCTCCCGCTGCTGGAAGAGAGCCTGCTGGGGGTCTCCAAGCAACAACTCGGCTATTTGGCCACGGTGTTCGCTATCGTTTATCTCATGGGGGCGCCGCCCTTTGGCCTCCTCGGCGACCGAGTCCGCCGGGGGCCGCTCCTTGCCTTTGGGGTGTTGCTTTCAGGCCTCGCCACGGCCGCAGGCGGCCTGCAGGCGAGCTTTGGTCTACTCCTGGTCTCGCGTGCCTTGACGGGGCTGGGACAGGCAGCCTTCGTCTCCATCGCGCCAGCGCTGCTCTCGGATCTCTACCCCGCATCTCGTCGTGGTGCAGCTCTGGGCGTATTTTCCATCGGACAGCCCGTGGGGACCGCGTTGAGCTATATGGCTGGAGGGGTGCTCGTTGCTTTTGGTCTTGGTTGGCAAGGGGTGCTCTTGGTGCTGGGGCTCCCCACAGCCCTTGCGGGGCTCGCGGCGTTGCGTTTGCATGAGCCCCGGCGTGGCGCTTGTGACATGACCACCGATGCCGCTGAAGAGCGCCAACCCATGGGTCATCCCTGGCGTCGTTATCTCGCTCTGCTGCGGAATCGCAGTTATCTGATCAACACGCTGGCTATGAGCGCCAACGGATTCGCCATGGGCGGCTTCGCATATTGGGGGCCAACGTATCTGCATACAGAGCATGGCATCTCTGTGTCCATGGCCTCTCTCGGGTTTGGCTTGGTGACAGCCAGCGCTGGGGCCATGGGCACCCTAGGCGGTGGTGCTGTGGGTGATCGCTTGGTGCGCCGCTTCGTGGGCGGGCATGCGTTGCTCAGCGGTATCACGATGCTGGCGGCAGTGCCGCTTTTATACGTGCTCTTTTTCTCGGTGAAGCAACCCGTGCTGGTCTGGATGGTCATCGGAGCTTCCGAGGTGCTGCTCTTTGCCAACACCAGCCCTTCCTTGGCGATCCTCATGAACGTCACCGCGCCCGATATGCGAGCGAGCGCCAACGCTTTCAACATGGTGGTCGCGCACTTGCTCGGCGAGATGTTCGCGCCGGTCATCATCGGTGCCTTGGCTGATGACTCCAATATGACAGCAGGGCTTGGGGTTGCTGCGGTCGCTATCGGTGTCAGCGGTCTGCTCTGGTTGCTCTGCATGCCGTTTATTGCGGGCGATGAGCGGCGGGCGCGGGGAGGGTGAGGGGAGTCTCCTACCTCTTCAAGCTTCTTGGTAGATCCACCCGGGGGTTGGTGGTCTCTTTGGCGTCGCGGGTTTTCAGCCCCGCTCGCTGAAAGACTCTGGCTGCGCTGTAGGTGAGATAGAACGTGTTGGCAATATAGTTCAGCATATTGCTATGGCAGCGCGCTCCTGGCGTGTGCTCAACATAAGCTCGGGGCGAAGTGAGAAACTTCTCCAGGGTGCCTACACCCTTCTTCCCCTCGAGCCGCGCCGCACGGACCATCTTTTTTGCGAGGGCTTGATTCACCCCGCCACGCCGGTAGCGGGGCTCCTTCCAGCGTGGCCGTTGCTTCTGTGCCTGCCGGATCATCATGCCCAGGGACGGCCTCGCTGAGGCTGCAGGCAGCGCCGCGACGGCTGCGATCAGAAAAGCGGTGATGGTGAGTATCTTTGTCGTCAAAGGATCCCTCCTCTCTTGCCTGACAAAGCAAGCCACATGCCGAGGGGGACAGGTGCGTAAAACCAGGGAGTTGTCAGGAAGAACAGGCTCACGCGCGGATCTCAAAGCGGAAGAGACTGACCGTTTTTCGGATAGAGTATTTTCCAGCTGGGCGAGGGAGCCTCATTCACAGGCCCCATGCTCCGTCCACCCTGTAACGCCCTTGCAGCTCTCGTCCCATCCGCATCCACTTCCGCTCCAGAGGTCGCAGACCTTGCGGCAGGCGCCTGCAAAACAACCATAGCCGCCGGCGCAGAGCGTATACGACGAGCAATAGTCGCCCTGGGTGCCGGTGCCCAAAAGGGCGCAGCGAGTCTCCTCGTTGCTGAGCAGGATGCACTCGTTGGGGTAAGCGCAGCCGCTGTTTTGCACGGGGTCGCAGAAGTCTTCGTCTACTTCACATTGGCCGGCGACGCAATCGGAGCCTGTGGAGCAAGAGCCACAGCTTCCACCACAGCCGTTATCGCCGCACTGCTTGCCACTGCAATTCGGGGCGCAGCATTGACCCCAACGGCAGATCTCGGACCATTCACAGGAACCACAGTTGCCCCCGCAGCCGTCGTCACCACACTCATCGCCGTCACACGTTGGCGTGCACGAGCATTGACCATCAGGCAGGCAGGTTTCGCCTGTGGGGCAGCCGCCGCAGCTGCCGCCACACCCGTTGTCGCCGCAGGTCTTCCCCGAGCAATCAGGCCTGCAAACACATTGGCCCGCACTGTCACAGAGGGTGTCGCTCGAGCATAGGCCGCAGCTGCCGCCGCAGCCGTTGTCACCGCACACGCGCCCCTCGCAGCTTGGTGTACACGTGCACTGGCCGTCGGCCAGGCAGGTTTCGCCTGTGGGGCAACTTCCGCAGCTCCCACGGCAGCCGTCATCGCCACAGATTTTTCCTGAGCAGATCGGCACACAGGGCTTGGGTTCACAAACGCCCCAGCTGAAAGGAGATTGGGCTTGGGGGTCGGCCACTTCGAAGCAAGGTTGCGTTTGATCGGGGCAGGGGTGAGCGTCGTCGCAGGGGTGCAGACAGCCCTGGTCAATGCAGACGAGCCCAGCTTCGCAGTCACTGCCGTCCACCGTCCTGGTACACGCGTCGCCCTCTTTTTGCTCACCGATGTTGCCACAGATGGCAAAGAACGTGTCGTCTATCAGGTTGAAACCCAAAGGGCCACACGACTGCCCGCTGGCGCAGCCTTTGAGCGGTTCCACGGGGTCGCAAACCTCAACACAAAATCCTAGGTCTGCTGTCTCGAGGTAACAGCGCTCCCCTGCAAGGCAGCCCGCGTCGTCGCGGCATAGGGGGTGCAAGGGTTCACAGACCCCTTGCTTGCATGTGGCTTGGCTGGAGCAGGAACCGCAGCTTCCGCCGCAGCCGTCGTCGCCACATTGTCGGCCTTTACACCAGGGCAGGCAGGCGCCATCAGCACGTGGAACGTAAGCGTCCTTGGGAGACAAGGGAGAGCCATCAACGGCGGGCGTGACGACGGTTATATCGGCTGTGCTGCGTCCGCCATCAGGGGTGGCGTCGCCGTCGGTGGTGCCGCAGCCAATGCTGAAGGCGGCAACGCTGAAAATACCAACGCTGAACCAGAGCAGTGTCTTGAGCGCATGGGGTTTAAGCAGCTGGGTTTTGAGCATCTGTCTACCTATGGTCTTTCGTTGAAGGTGTGAAATCGGTCAGCGGGTGAGTTGCAGCACGTTGCCATCGTTGAGGATGGCCCAAGCAAAGGCGGGACCCACAGCGAGGCCGACGATCTCGCCCTTGTTCGCTGGGAGGTCGCACTCCTTGCGCCAGTCTGCGCCATCGAAATGCAGCAAGCACAAGGGGCTCCACTCACCGTCAGGCACCACGCCCGCCCATACGTCGCTTCTCCCGTTGCCGCCTACCGCAGAGAGCTCTTTGCTATAGGGGATGGTCACCTGGCTCCAGAGCGCCCCGTCAAAATGCAAAACAAAGCCGCCGCTGCGCTTGCCCACCAACCACACGTCGTCGTCGGCGCTGCCCCAGATGTCGTTGAGTACGAAGCCCGTGGGCGCGTCGATGTAGGTCCACTCGCTCCATCCTGTGTTGTCGCGATGAGCGATTCGATCAGAGGAGTGCGCCCAAATGTCGGTGCTCGAGCTGCCCCAAATCCCTTGAGGTGTCTGGCCGATTTGGTTGAGCGAGAGCGGCCACGTTTCACTCGACCAGCTCTGTCCGTCGAAGCGTCGCACCCCTGGTGCTCCCACCATCCATACGTTGTCAGCGTTGGTACCCCAGATGTCTTGCCAATAGCCCCGCTCGCCTACGTCCTCGTACTCCCAGGTGACGTCGTCATAGCGCAGGGCTGCCGGAGGGCTGCTGAGGTTGTTGAACCCGCCTACGCTCCACACGTCGCCCGTCGACGCCCCCCAGATAGCGTTGAGCGTTTCGGGCTTCGACGAGGGAGGTGCGAATTCAGCGGTGCAACCAGAGGCTGTACAACGCAGCAGTCGTAGGTCGTCGCCGGCTGCGCGCATCCCCTGGCCCCCTGGTTCAAGCCAGACCCCTTTGAGACCGATGTCGCGTCCTGGCACAGTGGGTTCGGGTCTGTGATCGCCAGTCTTCCAGACGCCGCCTTCCCGCGCGTAAATCGCCGCGTTCGTGTTTCTCCCCACGGCATACACGGTGTCGCCATGGGCGGCGATGCCCTGCATGCCCCAACTCGTGGTCGCCTCCTTTTTCCATAGCGTTCCGTCGAAGCGCAGGATGGTGCCATCATCGTCTACCGCCCAGATGGCATCATCTCCACTCCCACCTATGGACTGAAGAGTTTTTTGGGTGGGCGATCCGAGGTAGCTGATCCACTTGGCGCCCATGTAGCGCAAGATGGTGCCTCCGTCGCCCACGGCCCAGAGGGAGTTGGCGGTGCCGCCGATGGCATAGGTTGTCTTGTAGATCGGCTTGGTGTGGGCACTGAGAGAGGTGCCGTCAAAGTGATAGAGCGTGCTGCCAGATCCCCCAAACCAGACATCGTCGGAGGAAGAGCCCCAGGCGGCGTGG
Source organism: Deltaproteobacteria bacterium (assembly GCA_019314525.1). Classification (GTDB taxonomy): domain Bacteria; phylum Myxococcota_A; class Polyangia; genus JAFCZD01. Next base: position 5,043 of record JAFCZD010000179.1, on the reverse strand, counting down.
AAGTGCGTGTTGGTGTGTTCAGGGAGCACGCTCCACGCCCCCTTGGCATAATGCAGGATGAAGCCGCGACAGTCGTAGTAGCTTGAGGAGTACGAGCTATAGCAGCGCTGATGTCCGGCGATGAAGACCTCGTCGTCGAAGACTACCGCAGCTCGGATCCGGCCATCGCGGGGCACGGGCACATGGCGTAGTGAGCGCCAGCGCGTGCCATCATAGCGGAGCACCGTTTCTTTGCCTGTGGCCCAAATGTTCGTCTCCGAGGAGCCCGAGATGCTGTAGAGGTCGCCGGATGTGTTTGGCGCCCGCGCTGTTCGCCACCAGTTCCCATCTTTGCGCACGATGCGGCCTTTATCGCCCACGGCCCACATGGTGCCCTTGGGCGTGACGTAGGTCGCGTTGAGGCTTGTTGCCGTATAGTGCAGGGCGCCCCACATGGGCAGGTCACGACAGCCGCTCGTATCGATGCCGCAGTCTGTGCACTTCAGCTCCCCCTCAGCGTAGCCTAGATCCAGGCAGTCTTGGTCTTCGACGGTGTTGGCATCACACTCCTCAGGCCCCTCGACCTCGCCATCGCCGCAGCGATGGCATGCAGTATCAACGCGGGTGCAGGAACTCGAACATGTCAACGAGCCTCCGTCGTAACCCAACGTCTCGCAGGTCTCACCCCCGAGGTTGACGCTGTCGCACTGCTCGGGGCCCTGCACCACACTGTCTCCGCAGGTGTGGCACCCGCTGGTGTCAAACTGGCAGGTTGGGGTGCATGAGAGCAGTCCACCGTCGAATCCAACGCTCGTGCAGGTTTTGGGGTAGACGGAGGGCACGCCGTCGCATTCCTCGCCACCGTTGGTCACCTCATCGCCGCACTTGTAGCAGGCAGAGGTGTCTAGCTTGCATGACGCACATTGCAACGTGCCGCCTTCGAACCCCTCACTCTTGCAGGTCTTGCCGCCCAGTTCGTCGCCATCACACGCTTCTTGGGGGTTGATGCTGCCGTCACCACAGCGATAGCAGGCTGATGTGTCGCGCTGGCAGTCTGCGGTGCAGGCGAGCACGCCCCCTGCGAACCCACTGCTCTGACAGCTATCATTGGAGCCAAAATCCAAGCCATCGCAACTTTCGCCACCAGCTCGCACGCCGTCGCCGCAGCGAACGCAGGCGCTGGTGTCGAGGGTGCAGTTTTTCGCACAAGAGACCCGGCCGCTGTCAAAACCAAGGTCTGTGCAGCGCTTGTCTGCCGGCACGGCGCCATCGCATTCTTCGTTGCCATCTTTGATGCCATCGCTGCAGCCAGCGTGCTCACAGCCACTCTTGTCGAGCAGGCATGACGTGGTGCATGTGAGGGTGCCGCGATCGAAGCCTAGGCTCTCGCAGCTTTGGTTGAGCAGCTCGGAGCCATCGCATTGTTCTTTGTCGTCCACTTTGCCATTACCACAGTGGTGGCAGCGCGCGGTGTCTAACTGGCATTCAGTATTGCAGCGCAGGGTGCCCCCGGCGAAGCCCAGGGCCTGGCAGTCTTTGCCTTGGTGGTCAAGGCCATCACATGCTTCGGGCGTTTGGGCGACGCCGTCTCCACAGCGTGTCGATGGACGGGTGTCCGGCGCAGGTGTTAGGTCCGGCGCAGGTATTAGGTCGGGCGCTGCACTGTCCTCATCTGGACTGCCCTGGTCTGGACTGTCCTCGTCTGGGCGCGCGATGTGAGTGTCATTGACAGTGGCGCCGCCGTCATGGGTAGGCTCATCGTTGGCAGGGCCACACGCCGAAAAAACCACGAATATGAGTATTAACTGAGAGGTCAAGAGGGTTCGCATGGAGGTCTCCTGGTCGAACGTGTTTCGTGCTGCATGGGCAGAGCGAAGGTTCACCAACCCTGGACAGGAACATCCGTCGGCAGGTGGAAGGAGCCGCTGACGACCTCGCCCAAAAAGACGCCGAGGTAGCTCCCCAGCACCGTGCCATCGCATGTTCCAAGGCTGGATGCGGGCTCCAGAGAAGAAAACAACACTTCACAAAGCTGGCTGGTGTCGACGACGTCCCAGTCGTTGTTACGTAGGCGCATGAGCGCGCAGGGCACTTTTCCGTTGAAAGTCGGCAACGCCAGGGCGATGAGCAGTGAGCCCTCGAGCAGTGGCTCCTGATGCACGGTGAGCAGCAGGTCGCCGCTGTTGTCTGCGTAGATAGCACCTGCGTTGATGAGAGGTGCGGCACCCGCGAGGCTGCCGTTGGCGCTCGCCCAGCCCGTGCATGTGGTGCGGTTCACGTCGGGTGTTACGCCCATGGCGCCACAGACGGTGACCATGGGGTTGCGTGAGCAGCCGAAATCCTTGCAATCGATGTAACCGTTGTGGTCGTTGTCCTCGCCGTCAGAACAGAGCGTGTTGGTGTTTTCAATGCCACACACGGTGACATATGGGTTGCGTGAGCAGCCGAAATCCTTGCAATCCAAGTAGCCGTTGCGGTCGTTGTCTTCGCCGTCGGAGCAGAGGGCGTTGGTGTTTTCCTCGGCGGTGATGGGGCTATCGCAGATGGTGACATTCATGCTCCTCGAGCAGCTCCAGTCCTCGCAGTCGGTGTAGCCGTTTTCGTTGTTGTCCTGGCCATCGGAGCAGAGGGCGTTGGTGTTCTCGACGTCGTCGCTGAACCAGCCGTCATTGTCCACGCTTGGTGGATAGGTTCCCGTGGGTGGGTTCGCGGCGCTGCATTGATCGCCCATCATCTCGAGGGCTCGCTTGCACTGGGCATCGGCGTCGGAGGCTTGATGCCATTGGTCGTAGGTGTCTTGGCATTGGGACTGCAGCATAGGTGAGAGGCTCTCGCAGCAATCGAGTAGCTGCAGGCACGCGTCGTTTGAATCGCCGTCTCCGTCGGAGCAGCTTGGCTGCAAGAGGAGCATGCAGCTTGCGAGGGCGATGAGGACTTTGGGAGAGGTGGTGGTGTTCATAGTGTGGGCTTTCGTCTATTTGCAGTGGTAGGTGGCGGTGTCGGTGCCTGTGCAGCCGTCGCATTCATCGAGCTGAGTGGTCCAAGAAATCGTTAGTTCAAAGACGTTGGGTGCTATCAACTTGCCCAACCAGCTGTCTAAGAAGGTCCACTTTCCGGTTGTGGAGACACAATTGAAACTCTGCTGGATTGGTTCACGTGTGAAGACACTGCCATCTCGAGTGAAACGGAGTTCGTCGCCGAACGTCACGTCGCCATAACCATCGTTTGTAAGTTTTGACATGGAGTGTTCCTTTCTCTTCGGTGATAACCGGGAGCCGTCCCCAATGGCTGTGTGCTACGTAAGCCTTTGGGGGATCCTTCCTGCTCAGTACTCGCAGACCTTGATGGACTCGGTCATGTCGAGGCAGGCGACACCTGCGGCGCAATCTGGACGGACCAACCATAGAAACCTCCCAAGAAGAAGTGGCCGTCTAGGGCACCAAGTCGCAGACCTGAGAGAAGATTTCTTGGATTTTCTTTGGAGTGAGCCCGTGGCCATCTAGGGCGGCAAGTTGCAGTCTCAGCAAACATTTCTTGGTTTTTCTTTCGAATGAGCCCGTGACTTTGGACACACATACACTCCAACCAACATTATGCATTGCAGCATTATGCAGTCTTGCATAATGTTGACATGTGAACTTTCTTGATCGAAAAACAGAACTCCAGCGCCTGTGTCGTCTTTCCAATGATCCTGATGGGGGTCTGGCCGTGGTGTGGGGCCGACGACGACTTGGCAAGACGCGCTTGTTGCTTGAATGGGTGAAGGCAACGAAAGGCACCTATTGGGTCGCCGATCAGTCGAGCGCGGACATTCAGCGGCGGTATTTTGCAGAACAGCTCGCGACTGTTCTGCCTGGCTTCGCTGATGCTCAGTACGTCGATTGGCCAGCACTTTTTTCGCGCTTGGCTTCCGACGCTGAGCTTCGGCAATGGCGCGGTCCCTTGGTGATCGATGAGCTGCCCTACATGGTCGCAGGGAGTCCAGAGGTGGCCAGTGTCCTCCAGCGCTTCGTTGATCACGAGTTCAAACGTGCTCGCTTGGTGGTGGCGCTGAGTGGTTCAAGCCAGCGGATGATGCAGGGGGCAGTTCTGAGCCATGACGCGCCACTTTTCGGGAGGGCGAAAGAACTCTTCGCTCTTGGGCCTTTGCCCCCCTCCTTTCTGCGGCAGGCACTTGGTCTTACACGCGCCCGAGATGTGGTGGCAGCGTTTTCGATTTGGGGTGGTGTTCCGCGTTATTGGGAGTTGGCTGCACCCTTTGGGGCCCGAGTCCTCGAAGCGGCCCAAGAGCTTGTTCTAGATCCAACAGGCACCTTATATGGTGAGCCGCACCGCCTACTCTTGGAGGAGGGCGCCGCCAATCTGCGGCCCTGTCTCGATGCCATGGGTGGAGGGGTTCACCGAACAAGCGAGCTGGCAGGACGCATCGGTGTCAAGGCAACGTCGCTATCGAGGCCCTTGGCGCAACTAGTGGAGCTTGGTCTGGCTCGGCGAGAGTTGCCCTTCAATGCCTCTGAGCGCGATTCAAAGCGCTCACTGTACAAGATCGATGATCCCTTTGTGCGCATGTGGTTTTCCGTGGTGGCGCCACGCCGCAGTGCCCTGGCTCAACTCCCCAAGAGCGCTCGTAGGCAGCTACTGGAGGTGGCCCTTCCTCAGCTCGTAGCGAATACCTGGGAGGAGATGTGCCGTCGAGCTATCCCCCGTTTGACGGATGTTCTTCAGCACCAATACCTTCCCGCGTCTCGCTATTGGCGGGGTTCAGGACCCGAATGGGATGCGTTGGCATGGAGTGTTGATAACAAGCGGCTGTTGATTGGTGAGGCCAAATGGACCAAGACAACTTCTGCCACCACAGTGCGCAGCGCGCTACGGTCCTTATGGGCCAAAGGACCTCCCCCAATAAGAGTGGAGGGGAAAGAGATTCAGTACGTTCTTTTCGTCCCGGAGAAACCGAGAGGTGAGCTGGGCCTCCCACCTGAGGTCACTTTGGTTGACGCCAAAGAGGTCATTGAGGCGCTTGGGCGCTGATAACAACAGCAGCCAAAAAAAAAGCGGGGCTGA
>JAFCZD010000178.1 GCA_019314525.1 Deltaproteobacteria bacterium | reverse complement strand
TGTTGAACGCATCCCCTATGATCAGACACGCCGCTACACCAAACGAGTGCTAGCGAGCTTCTTCGCCTATTCGGTGCTGCATGGACGACGGCATCGGGTACCGCTCATTCCACAGCAGCTCCCAGCCATCAAGCGTGCGTCTTTTGGGGGCAAGCGGAAGTAGGCTTCCAACCGCCGCAGAAAAAAGCGGTGCCCGCGAGGAACCCGAACCCTGGTTAGAGGAAAGTTGGTGGTCTTCAAGCTTCGAGGAGCGCGTCAGCTCTGCTGTACTAAGGCGTTGTTGTAGCCAAAGGCAGAGCAGCAAGCTGCGCTGTGTCGAGGCAGACCTTGACGCCACTCACAGCCTGGTTACAGCACACGACTGGAGCGTCTTGTGGAAAACCACAGGCGTTCGTGACGACCCCCACAGGCCTGGTGCTGGGGCAATCGCCCAGGTCCGCGATAAGACAGCCCCGGCAGAGCCGGATCGGGTAATTGTACTCCACGCTCTTGAGCGTCGAGCCGTTGTGGCTCGCCTGTGCACGAATCTTGGCGACGATCACCGGCTGCACGTTGTCAGGGAAGCTCAGCTGCTGAACAAGCTCGGCGCTGAGGATGGGCACGTTCGTGAAGCTCGCGGTTCCTCCAGGCTCAACGATGCCTGACGCATAGCTGAAAGTCTCTGTGAGGGAACTGTCCACAGCACCAAACTCGCTTGGCATCATGAGGTTAACCTCGAAGCCCTCGATGTTGAGGATATTGCGCTCGGGCTCTCCATCTTCAGATTGAGTTGGGACCAAGTCGTTACGCACGCTGGGGAAAAAGAAATAGGGATATCCCCCGTTAACGTCAAGGACGCCGCCAGCCAAGTTCACGGTCCCCGCCGTCTCACTGCACTCACTGGCATTCCCCGTAACAAAGAAGGCCCGCTCATCCACACAAGCCGTCGTCGCCAACATAACCGCCACCAGCGACGCGACTAACCGCCACCAGCGACGCGACCTGCGAGAACTGAACCCAGTGCCTAGAGCTCATCGAACTCCTCCTCACCCGCGATGTACGCGAGTCTCTATTGTAGCGCACCAGGGCGCCTAGATGTTGCGGCGTAAGTCGCGAACCAAGAGAGAAACCCAAGATGACGGCAGAGAAATGCCAAGGAACCGGTCAGACACCCGCCCTCACAGCTTCTGGGGCTGGGTTCTGAATGGTTCCTTGTTCCCGCCGACGTCATCTAGCGGCCAATGCTCTGCGGCCAATGCTCTGGGCCCGATTGATAATACGCGGGGTGATGAAAACCAGGACCTCTTCCCGGTCGCTCACGTCGCGGCGGGTCTTGAAGAACCACCCAATCACCGGAATGTCTGCAAACCATGGCACTTTCTGCCAGCTACGACCATCTCGTGTGGTGTAGATACCACCGATGACTGCCGTGTCACCGTCCTTCACGAGCATCTCGGTATCGGCCTGCTTCTTGAGGATCGTCGGCTGTCCACGAGCACCCGTGTTCGTAAAGTCAGGCTCGTTGCGCTCCACTTTGACCTTCATGATGATGCTGCCATCAGCCGTCACATGGGGCTTGACCGTGAGGCTCAGCTTCGCATCCTTGAAGGTCGTCTGCACGCCCGCGGCGCTCACCTGGGAGAATGGGATCGTCACACCTTGCTCGATCTTGGCCTGCACATTGTCGAGGGTCGTCACACGTGGAGCGCTGACGATGCGGATATCGCCCCGGGTCTCAGCCGCAGAGAGACGCAAGTTGACGTTGAACACGCCTGAGATGGAGCCAAGGGTCAAGCCAAGAGCACCACCGGAGTTGGCCCCCACAGCGGCGGGCATATTGACAGCAAAGTTCGGGTTAGCATCCTGCCCAAAGAGCAACCCTGCAGTGGGTGTCTGATTGTCAGTGGCACCACCGCCGACGCCGATCTGATTGGGGAACGCCAGACCGGTAGAGTTTCCGTTGGCGCCACTGGCCAAGAAGCTCCCCCCCCACTGGATACCGATCTCCTTCACATAGTTGGTGCGCGCCTCGATAATCCGCGCCTCGATCATCACCTGAGGCGTCTGAGTGTCCAGGCTGCGGATCATCTTCTCCATCAGGTTCAAGTTGGAGGGGATATCACGGGCGATGACCATATTGGTACGATCGTCGAAGGTCAGCTTGCCACGGGGGCTGAGGGTATATTGCAGCTTCGGCAAGACCTTGCCAGCCTCAGCGTAGCTAAGGGGAATCAAGCGCGTCTCCAGGGGCTGCAAGAGCACCACCTGCTTCTGCCGAGCGATCTCTGCTTCACGCTCCTTCTCCAGATCGGCCATGGGGGCGACCCGCACCAGATTCCCCTCACGAACCTGGCCCAGGCCCTTGGCCCTCAAGACCACATCCAACGCCTGGTCCCAAGGCACATTGCGCATGCGAATCGTCACCTTGCCTCGCACATCGTCGCTGGTGACGATATTCATATTGCCCACCTGAGAGAGCAAACGCAGGATGTTGTGGATGTCGGCGTCCTTGAAGTCGAGATCGATGCGTCGTCCGCTGTAGCGACGACGCTTGAAGCGGTGGGTCCGCCTGGTGTTCGCGGCGGCCACAGGCATGGTGCGAAAACTGTAACCTCGTCGTGCTTCACGGGTGGCTGACGTCTTCTTCGCGCTCGGAGAAGCAGCGAAGCGAGGGGGCTTCTGGAAGCGCCATACCAACCCATCTTTCACGCGCACCAACTTATCGCTGGTGGCGCTCCGGAGGTCGACCTTCACGAAGACTCGTGGTTCTTTGTCACCCGTGACGAAGGAGCTGACGCCCTTCACAGGGCCCTCGAAGGCAGAGGTGTCGAGGGTACGGCGCAACAAGCGCGGCAACTGTGCGTTGCGCAGCTCGAGCACGAGTTGCCCTTTTTCACGATGAACAACTGGGCGAGCGTCACCCACGAGGCGAATATGCACCTCCGCAAACCGCCGCTTGTCAGCGAAGCTGATGTTCCGCACAGCCGTAGCCTTGGTGACCTTGGGGGCCTTCCAGCGCCGTTTCAAAGCTGTGAGCTTGGCCTGCTCCTTGCGAACCTCTTTGCCAAGGCCTGCGAGTCGAGCTTCTTTGCGCTCACCAGCGCTCTGAAGCTTTGCGAGCCGTGCTCGGGCTTGCTCTCGCTTCTGCACCAAACGTGAGAGGCGAGCCTCCTCTGCCTCCCGTGCGGACTTGGTACGCTTGAGCCGTTGGGTGCTCTTACCCAATACCACCTCAGCGCGACGACGCTGAGCCTCAGCGTGACGACGATCTCTCCTCGCTCGCGCCAAGCGCGTCTCTTCCTGGCGTCGTGCGCGCAACGCCTCACCACGAGAGACCTCTTCGCGGCGACGCTCGCTGCTGATCTTGGCGAGCGTTGCACGAGCGCTACCCAAGCGAGTTGACGTCGCGGCAAGCTTGTCATCGATCCGCTTCAGATGCTTACGCGATGCCTTGAGACGTTCCCCAGCTCGCCTGGCCTGCACACTCAGCACGGTCCGGCGCCCCTCTAACTGCTTGACCTCAGCCAACGCCTCTTTGCTCGCTAGCTTGGCGCTACGAGCAGCGTCCCGAGCCACCCGCAGTTGGCGGGAGACCTTCCGTGCTTCTACCAAAGCCCGTCGCCGCGCTTGGGCGTTCTGGGCGTTGACAACCTTCTCCCGAGCTTCTGCCTCGGCACGCCGCCAACGTGATACAGCGGCGCTAGCTACTCGAGCTTGCTTCTGCTGCGATGCGAGGGCCTGCTTGGTACGACCCAGACGCTTTGTTAGCCTCCCTTGGGCCCGCTGCGCCGACGTCAACGCGCTCTCCAACCGCTGGTTTTCGCCGGAAACACGACGTGACCGTGCTTGCGCCTGCTCCAAGGCCCGGCGAGCGCGCCGCACACGACTGCCTTGTGACTTCTCGCGCCGCTGCGAATCGCCTAGCGCTCGTTTTAGCTGACCAACACGCCGCGTCATGGCGGCGAGGCGCTGCTCTTTTTTGCTCACAAGCGTTGCAGCGCGTTTGAGGGCGGCGGTCTGACGGGCCGCAGTCTTCTGCGCCTGCTCTGCAGCCTGACGACGAACCCGCTCTTCGACACGTTGTTGTGTAGCCTTCGCCCGGGCACGATCCGCGGCCACGCGGGCACGCTCTGCCACGAGACGCGAACCCTCAGCCTCACGACGCAATCGCTCGGCCTGGACACGCTCGGTGCGAGCGAGCTTGAGCGCTCGACGCACATCCCGCAACCGATGACCGGCTTGTCGTGCCTCTGTTCGCGCCTCTGAGAGTGAGCTCAACGCGCTCTGCAAGCGACCAGCGACGGCGCTGCTTGCCTTGGCACCTTTAGAAGCACGGCGGGCTGCTACGACCTCCGCCTTTAAACGCCGAACGCGGCGCACGTGCTGCTGACTCTCTCGCCGACTGGCGCGCAGCTCGGCGTCGCTCTCTCGCGCCTTCTTCAAAGCACGCGTGAGGGCCATGCGTCGCTCGGCGGCCAAGGCTTGTTGCTTCTTCGCCTCGGCCCGCGCGGTGGTCGCGTCGGCCTGAGCACGAGCGGTCGTCTGACGAGCGCTGCGGGCAGCAAACTTGGCCTGCTGGGCCGCATGACGCGCCACCAATAGAGCCTCCTTCGCCTCCTTCGCCTCCTTGACGAGGGACGCTGAGCGGGCCTCGGCGACCTGCACTCGACGGGCCACCTCTGCCTGCTGAACGGTCTTCTTCTTCTGTGCCCTCGCTGCGATAGAACGAGCACGCTTAGCGTCGAGGCGCGCCGAGCGGGCCTGTCGTGTCAGCTCGGAGAGTTGAGCCTCCACATGCTGAGTACGACGTGCCTGCTTGCTCAGCTTCGCCATCTTACGCTTGGTGGTCTCCATCTGCGCTTGGGCGTGTGCTGCATCGCGACGAGCTCGGGTCGCTTCCTGGTCGAGGCGCTCAAGCTCTGCCTGCGCAGCGCGCACCATGGCCTGTGCCTTGGCAGCCACTCTTTGCGCTCGCTGCTCCGCCTTGTGCGCGCGGGCCAGATCTGCAGTGCTGGCTCGTCCCAAGCGCTTAGGGCGAGCCTTGTAGGGTATGACCTTGATCACCACCTCACGCCCCGACGTGCGCACGTCATAGTGCGCCCGCCGACGGAAGTTGATCATCACCCGAGCGATGGTGGTGGCGTTGGTTCGAAACTGTGTCGTCGCCAGCTGGCTAACAACCCAGGAGTCGATATCGATCAGACTCGCCACCCCCCGCAACTCTGAGTTTGCCAGGTCAATGGTGAGCCGTTGCGGACGCTCTAGCTTGAAAACCGAGAACATCGGCTTCGAGCTGCAACGCAGACGCAGCACCGTTGTATCTCCCTGCTCGCTGTAGCTGAGCTTCGAGATCATATTCAGTGCTCGCGCCTCCACCACTGGCGACCAGAATGCCGCCACCAGCACGAGCGTCACACTCGCAGCCAAGGACGCAAGCCTTGTTGTGCCAACGCTTTTGTGGAAATGACAGGGCATGCCGCGTCTTTCCGGCGCTTGGGCTCTTGACCGCATCGATCCCTTGGAGCTCATGGACCGCTCTCCTTGTGCCGTGTCCGCAGACACGGGTGCCTTCCGCAACGAGCACCGATGCGCTAATGCGCGCGGTATTCGCCGCAAACTGTCCTGCGGGGGACCAAGTCCCCCGACACTGCTTCTGTCAGGCTGCCCGACCGTCAGCTCTCCGACGATCGCTCCACTCAAGGCCTAGAGGCCCAAGACGAATAGCCACTACGAAAGATAGGGAGAGGCTCTGGTCCAGCCGCCTCCCACGGCAGCATTCGTCAATACTCAACTGTCCTCGGCAGAAATGATGACCCGTTCAGAACCCGCCCCAGACTCTGTGAGGGCGAGCCTCTGACCGGTTCCTTGGCATTTCTCTGCCGTTGTCTCTCGTTTCCTTTGGTTCGCGACTTGCGCCGCGAACACCTAGGGGCGCTTGCCCCCCTTTGCGTGCAGCTCGATCACTCGATCAGCGATCTTCTGCCCACCTTCGTACTCTTCACGAATCTCCACAACGACCTTGCCTGCGGAGATCTCCTTGATGCGCGCCTTGCTCTTGCTGATCAACTCTCCGCGGCGCACAGCCACACCGAGCCCTTTGGGGTCGCGAAACATCGCTTGCGCGCGAACCTCACCCGTGATCACCGCCACCAACCTCAGCTCATCCAGCCCGTAGCGCTTGAGCTTGACGTTGCGTTGCTCCTTGATCACAGGTGTTGAAGTCTGGGCCTTGAACTCCGACATGAACGAGCGGAAAGGGTCCCGATTCGCTGGGCTCTCGACGAAGTCCTGCTCCACCAGCTCCACAACTTGCGGCGCCTTTGCAGGCTTCTTGGCGACCCTCGCCCGGGGCGCGGCCGCTGGACGCGGCGCAGCCGTGGGTGACCGCTTGGGCGGGGGCTTGCCGTCATCACACCCCACGCTGATAGCGTTGGCGAGTAACAAACAGATCAATGTCGGCGTCTTGCTCATGGCATTCCTCGAGAGCGGCTAGCGGCGCCGGCCTTTCTTCTTTTTTCGTGGAGCAGCCTTCTTCACGAAGCGGAAGGTGCTCGCCACAAATTTAGCTTGGAGAAGTACAGCCTTGTCTGCCGTGCCCTTCCCACCATATCCCTTGAGCAATAAATCACGCACATTGACGATGCGTTTTAGCATCCCAATGGAATGGAAGAACTTGGCGATCTGGTGATAGGTCCCTCTGATCACCATATGCACGGGGATCGTCGCGTAGAAGCCACGGCGTTGCTCTGGCCGCTTGCGCATGTCGGAAATTTTCAAACCGGCAAGCTCCGCTTGAGCATTGAGAGACTGCAGGAACGACGCAATCTCAGCCCGCGTAGGCAGCTCTTTCTCGCGCTCTTTTTGCTCCTGCAGCAACTTGTTCACCTCAGCGCGGAAGGCCATGTACTTCTGTTTCTTCTCTTCGTAACCCGCCTTCTCGACCTCGTGCGCTCGCGCTTGCTTCCGGTATCTGTCAGCCTTGTCTGACAGCTCCGAGTAGAACATGAAATAAAACACCGCGCCAAAAAGCGCGAGTACAAGAGCGAACGCGCCATATTTTTGTACGTTGGAGAGCTTTGAGAAACGTTCACCGAGCTCGCTGATCGTTATCGCCATCTTAATCGCTCCTCAGTACTTCGCCTTGCAGGTGAGCGAAAATCGCACAACCTTGACCTTTGTCGCAGCGTCTCGTGTCTGCACATTGCGACTCCACTCCACCTTCTCAAAACGCTTGGAGAGCAGGAGACGTTTGACGAACTCAGCCACATCATCATGCCCCTTGGCGTTCCCTCGCAGGCGAACGCGTTTGCCCTTCTCATCGAGCTCGTTGATCCACAGCCGCCGTGGGTTCCATTTCGGGTTGAACCCAGCGTTGGGATCACGGCGCAGTAACGCCTCGTAGGCGGTCTGATCGACGGTGGGCCCTTTGTCTGGGCTCAAGATGTCACTCAGCTCGCGCATCATACGGACCGGTCCAGTGCGAGCCGCATAAAGGCTCTCAATGACCTTCTGTTGGGCGATAAGCTGGTCGCGCTGCTTCCGCAAGAGATCAAAATCACCCACTTCTTTTTTCAGGGTGGCGATAGACGCCCGCAGCTGGTTGACGTTGCGCCGCGTCTTTTCCACCTCTGTCGATTTGATCTCGTAGAGGATAAACATCACCACCAACAAAGCAGCGATGGCCGCGGCAAAAATCAGCAACTGCCGCTGACCAGCCTGCGCCTTGCGCACCTGCCTGACGGGGAGCAGGTTGATGCGTATCATAAGGACCTCTCTCTCGGCGCTCTTCTGTTCGGTGTTCTAAACATCCGGGTCACAGGTTGTCGCCCTCTCGTCGCAGGGCCAAACCCACGGCAATAGCCGCCATGGGTGCCTGGCTGCGCACATAGTCCATGTCGAACTCGGATTCATTGATATCAATGGCTGCGAAGGGGTCGAGGAGCTCCACCGGCAGGCGCGCACGACTCTGAATCGCCTCACAGAGCGCGGGCACGCGGGCAGAGCCACCTGAGAGGTAGACCTTGTCGATCTGCCCTTCGGAAGTCGTCGCCAGATAAAAGTCAAAGGAACGCTGGAACTCGCCGGCCATCACTTCAGCCTGCTGCAAAAGAATATCGTCTACCTCACGTGGCACCACTTCATCGCCCGCGATGCCACCACATTTGTAGGCTTCGGCCTCGTGGTAGCCAATATTCAGCTGCTTCTGAATCTCCTCGGTGAAAGCATTCCCGCCGATGGTCACGTCTCGGGTGAACTGACTCTCCCCAGCGTGCACAACGTTGAGGCTGCTGATGGAGGCGCCCACATTGAGCAGAGCGATCGTCTCGTCGCTCTTGCCATAGGCGAGTTCAAAACAGTTCTGCAGAGAGAACGCTGCGACATCGACCACACAAGGGTTGAGCTGCGCCTGACGTGCGGCATCGGAGTAGTCAGTGACTATCTCCTTCTTCGCCGCCACCAGGAGCACCTCCATCTGGTTGGCACCACCACCACCATCGAGGATCTGGTAGTCGATCTCCACCTCCGATTTGGGGAAGGGGATGTGGTGCTCTGCCTCCCAGTGAATCTGCTCATCCAGCTCATCTGGAGTCATGCTCGGCACACCGATCTTCTTGATGATCACGGAGTGCCCAGCGACGGCTACAGCCACTTCCTTGCTGCGTATCTTGAGCTGACGAAAAATGGAACTGATAGCGTCGGCTACGTCTGTGGAGTTCATCATCGAGCCATCGACGATGGCCTCGGGAGGTACCGGTTCAATACCAAAGTTGACCAGCTGAGTCCGCGCCCCGCCCCGGCTCTGCTTGAGCTGAACAACCTTGATTGCGCTACTGCCGATGTCTACGCCAATGCAATTTTTCGCCATGGGGTTCCTTAAACACCCCACGGGATCACCCGCAAAAAGCGGCTGGCGACATCTACGATTCGGAAAAGATCAGCGCTGTCGTCTCACGTCTGCACGTCTGCGCTGATCGCGTCAATCCTCTTCGCCGAATACCGCCACGCGATCCTGTGGAGTCAATCCCAGTGCCTCCAAAATTTTGCGCTTGGTATCCATTCGGCAGGGCATGCATTTCTCGACCCGATCAATCGTCAACGTCGAGAGTCCTGCACGCCTGGCGAGCTCGGCCTTACTCATCATCCGCTCGGTCCGGAGCTTGCGAACGTTGTTGGCGCTCTTGCGAGTATCGGTCGAAGAAGTCTTGCTCGAAGTATTCATTGAAGAACCCTTTGCGCGAGAGAGCTTCTCCCCGCCTTGTCCTTCAACGCGTTCTTCGGTGGGCGGTGTTTGCTCAGTCTTGCGGGTAGTCATGGTCCCCATCAATGCGGCCAACACCCACATTGTGATGTCCCACTGACCATCCTGTCAAGAGCCGAGTTCTATCAATGACGCTTAATTATGTTAAAGTTTGCTATTAGTCATTGATAATTTGCAACGCACCGCGGCACCAAGAACCAACCTCTTGGCAACCCTCATCTTCCCCCCTCGCAGGGGCCTTCGTTCGCTCCTCCTCATCCTTGCGTTTGACTTGGCAGACCAAACCTTCCAACCCACCGAAACCATACACCAAGCACAACCCATTAATCCCTACATGTATAAGCGTGTACTCTATTGTCCTACATCCTACCCAGCGCTGAATCCACAGTCAAAAAACTACACCAAGAATCTCGCACGTGAGTTCAACGCCTAGAGATCTATGTTGTACTCTTTGATCTTGTAGAGCAGCGCTCGATGACTGATCTCGAGCAATTTTGACGCATAAGTACGGTTTCCTGCAGTTTTTTCGAGTGCCCGCCTAATCAGAGTCTCCTCCACCACGCGGGTTGCCTTCTTGACGCTGAGATCGTCCCCCGTCAGAGCCGCTCGAATAGGATCACGGGTATCACGTAACTTGGCAGGCAATCCTTCGAGCCCCAACACTGGGCCATCAGAGAGCACCATCGCGTGCTCAATGGTATTCTCCAGCTCACGCACATTGCCTGGCCAGGCGTAACTCATCAGCACCTTCATCGCTTCAGGGGTCACCCCCTCCACGCTCATGCCCAGGCGCTCGTTGTTGCTCTGCACAAAGTGGGTCACCAAGGGTGACACATCCTCTAGGCGCTCACGTAGCGGGGGGAGCCGCAAAGGCAGAACATTGAGACGGTAGAAAAGGTCTTCTCGAAAACGCCCCTCAGCGACCTCTTGCACCAGATCACGCACCGTAGCCGCGATGACCCTCACATCGATCTTGGTGACTCGCGAGTCCCCAATCCACCGAATCTCCTCCTCCTGCAGCACTCGCAGGAGCTTCACCTGCAAGCTCAGGGGCAACTCACCGATTTCATCGAGAAAGATCGTGCCCTTGTGAGCCTCCATGAAGAGGCCTGGCTTGTCATGGGTGGCGTCCGTGAAGGCTCCTTTGCGATGACCAAAGAGTTCAGACTCGAGCAAAGTCTCGGGAATCGCGCCACAGTTGACCGCCACGAAGGTCGCACTGGCCCGTGGACTGTTTTCATGCAGTGCCCGCGCCACGAGTTCCTTACCGGTGCCAGACTCCCCTTCAATCAACACGGTGGTCTTGTAGCCGGCGATCTTACGGATGGTACGAAACATCTCCCGCATGGGGGCTGCCTTGGCCACCATGCGTCCCAGCCCAACCTCCTTCGCCCGCGCAAGATCGGCCTTCAACCGCCGGTTTTCGCGACGTAAGCGCTCACGTTCTTCAGCCTTGCGAATCAGCAGCACGATCTCCGCAGCCTTGAAGGGCTTGGCGATATAGTCGTAGGCACCGAGCTTGATCGCTTCAATGGCGCTGTCGACGCTTCCATAGGCGGACATCACGACCGCGACGAGCTCTGGATGTTTATTGAGAGCGACCTCAAGCAACTCGAGCCCATCCAGCCCCGGCATACGCACATCGGTGAGCATCAAATCGAAGCTGTGCGACCTGAGGGCCTCAATGGCGCCATCGGCGTCAGCCACGACCACCACATCATAGCCCTGCTGCTCGAGGATCGTTTGCAGCATCAGCCGGATATTCTCCTCGTCATCAACGACGAGGACACGCTGGATCCACCGCTTCATCAGCCCACTTCAGTTCGTGAATTCGCCATCGTAACGAGAGGGTGTTGCAGGAGCAAGTTGATGGGGCTAACAAATACTCACCCTCTCCGTTGCCTCACTAAATTTTTC
>JAFCZD010000177.1 GCA_019314525.1 Deltaproteobacteria bacterium | reverse complement strand
TGGGCCGCCCGCGTCTGGACCAGGGGCGGCGCCGCCCGAGGCTGCTTTGTACATCGCCTCGGCCATCTTATGCGAAGCCTTCTCGATAGACTCGACGGCCGCGCTCATTTTGTCGAAGTCGTCGGACTCAAGAGCCTTGCGCCCCACCTCTACAGCCTCTTCCACTTCTTTGCGATCAGCTTCGTCGATCTTGTCTTTGTTCTCGTTGATCAGCTTATCGGTGTTGTAGATCATCGAATCGAGCTTGTTGCGCGTCTCGATGGTGTCGCGCTTGTGCTTGTCATCTTCTTCATTGGCCGCAGCTTCATTGACCATGGAGTCGATGTCTGCGTCGGACAGACCGCTCGAAGCCTCGATGCGGATCTGATTCTTCTTGCCCGTCGCCTTGTCCTGCGCGGAGACGTGCAAGATGCCATTGGCATCGATATCAAACGTCACCTCGATTTGCGGCACGCCACGGGGGGCTGGTGGGATACCGTCAAGGTGAAACTTGCCGAGGGTCTTGTTGTCCTTGGCCATCGGCCGCTCGCCCTGACAAACATGCACCTCCACCGAAGGCTGACTGTCAGCCGCCGTGGAGAAGATCTCACTCTTCTTGGTGGGGATGGTCGTATTGCGCTGGATCAACACCGTGCTCACACCACCGAGGGTCTCGATGCTCAAAGACAACGGCGTGACGTCGAGCAGCAAGATGTCCTTCACGTCGCCACCGAGGACGCCTGCCTGAACAGCCGCGCCCAGAGCCACGACCTCGTCGGGGTTGACGCCCTTATGAGGCTCGCGATCGAAAAACTCCTGCACCTTGGTCTGGACCAGCGGGATACGCGTGGATCCACCGACGAGCACGACCTCATCGATATCCGCCGCCTGCTTGCCAGCGTCGGAGAGCGCCTTGCGACAGGGTTCAATCACGCGCTCGATAATATCGCCCACCATGCGCTCGAACTGTGAGCGCGAGAGCTTCATCAAGAGGTGTTTGGGACCAGACGCATCGGCCGTGAGGAAGGGCAGATTGATCTCGGTCTCCGAAACGGAGCTGAGCTCGATCTTGGCCTTCTCCGCGGCCTCTTTGAGGCGCTGCAACACCATTTTGTCCTTGGTGACGTCGATGCCTTGGTCTTTTCTGAACTCGTCGGCGAGCCAGGTCATGATGCGATCATCGATATCGTCACCGCCGAGGTGCGTATCCCCATTGGTGGAGATGACCTGAACCACGTTCTCGCCCACCTCGAGCACAGAAATGTCGAAGGTGCCGCCCCCGAAGTCAAAGACCACCACGAGCTCGTCGTTCTTCTTGTCGAGACCATAGGCTAGGGCAGCCGCCGTAGGCTCGTTGACGATGCGCTTGACGTCCAAGCCAGCGATGCGGCCCGCGTCCTTGGTGGCCTGGCGCTGAGAGTCGTTGAAGTAGGCAGGTACCGTGATCACGGCCGCGTCCACTTCATGACCAAGATAATCTTCTGCGGCACGCTTCAGCTTCTGAAGCACTTTGGCCGCGATCTCTGGCGGGGAGTAGGTTTTACCGCGAGCCTTGACGTGCGCGTCACCGTTGCTCGTCTGCACCACGTCGTAGGGCACGCGCTGAATCTCGGTCTTCAGCTCGTTGTACTTCATGCCCATGAAACGCTTGATGGAGAAGAGCGTGTTCTCTGGATTGGTGATGGCCTGGCGCCGGGCTACCTGCCCCACCAAGGTCTCACCCTTGTCGTCAAATGCCACGACCGAAGGGGTCACGCGCCCACCCTCTTCGTTGGTGATGATCTTGGGCTCGCTGCCCTCCATCACTGCGACTACAGAGTTGGTTGTGCCCAAGTCGATGCCAATGATCTTGCCCATATCAGCCTCCGAAACTTCTCTATTTTCAGTAGGATAAGTCGACCCCCAAGGGGCTAGGGGCGATGCTCTTGCGTCGCTCCCGCCGACGAGGCCCAAGCTAAGACCTGCGCGATGCTTGTCAACGGCTGCATCAGAAGAAGCGGGAGATAATAGAAGAAAAACTGGTGGGTGTGGCTGCTGCCTCAGCTAGAGGTCTTCAGAAGGCACCTCAGAAGGTGACGCCTCGCCCTCGGCGGGAGCAGGTGTGTCCACCTTGGCGCCCTTTCGCGCCTCTTCCGCCAAATCTGGCAACACCAACTTCAACACATCTTCCATGCGCTTAACGAAATGGAACTCCATCTCGTCCCGGGCCTGGTCTGGCACATCAATCAAATCCTTCTCGTTGCGTTCCGGCATAATCACGGTCTTGATACCTGCTCGGTGCGCGGCGAGGACCTTCTCTTTGATGCCCCCCACGGGCAAGACGGTGCCACGCAGGGTGATCTCTCCGGTGAGGGCAGTATCGGGTGGTACCCCCTTCCCCTTGAGCAATGATACTAGGGCCACATAGAGCGTGATGCCCGCTGAAGGGCCATCCTTCGGGATCGCTCCCGCCGGGATATGCACGTGGAGATCATGCTTCTCAAAGAAATCATCTGCGATGCCCAGCTCCGACGCTCGTGAGCGAACGTAGCTCAGCGCAGCCTGCGCAGACTCTTTCATCACATCGCCGAGCATCCCCGTGAGCACCAGGTTGCCCTTGCCCTGCATGGCAGTGCCTTCAACGAAGATGATGTCCCCCCCTACGGGAGTCCAAGCCAACCCCGTGGCCACCCCGGGCTCAGCCTGCCGCTCTGCCACCTCCGAGATGTATTTCTGGGGGCCCAGGTAGTCAGACAGCGCGGCCTTATCGACGGTGCACACGTCCTCACCCGTCGAGCCTTCCGCGACCTTGACCGCATAACCCCTCACCACGTTGGCGATCTCACGCTCCAAATTGCGGACCCCTGCTTCACGGGTATAGGAGTCAACAATTTCTGCGACTGCGCTGTCGTCGATATTCAGGTGCTCCTTGGTCAACCCATGCTCTTCAAGTTGCTTGGGCATCAAGAAATGACGTGAGATGGCCAGCTTCTCATCACGGGTGTAGCCGGGCAATTCCAGAATTTCCAGACGGTCTCTGAGGGCCGCTGGCACAGGATCCATCAGATTGGCCGTAGCGATGAACATCACCCGCGAAAGATCGTAGGAGACCTCGAGATAGTGATCTGAAAAGGCGTTATTCTGCTCTGGGTCGAGGACCTCGAGAAGGGCCGCTGCGGGGTCTCCGCGAAAGTCGTGCCCAAGCTTATCGATCTCGTCGAGCATGAAGACAGGGTTCACCGAACCGGCCTTCTTCATGTTCTGCACGATGCGTCCAGGCAGCGACCCAACATAGGTGCGCCGATGACCGCGAATCTCTGCCTCGTCGCGCACGCCGCCAAGGGAGACACGGACAAAGTTGCGCCCGATAGCACGCGCCACGCTGCGCCCAAGGCTCGTCTTACCAACACCAGGAGGGCCAACCAAACAGAGGATGGGTCCCTTCTTGTCGGGCTTGAGCTTACGAACCGCGATGTATTCGACGATGCGTTTTTTGACCTTGTCCAGATCGTAGTGGTCTTCGTCAAGAACCTTGCGCACGTTCTCGATGTCGAGGTTGTCGTCGGTGGTGTTGCTCCACGGGAGCTCCGTAAGCCACTCGAGATAGGTGCGCGTCACGGTGTACTCGGCGGACGACGGTTGCATCACCTTGAGGCGATCGAGCTGCTTGAGGGTGACCTTCTTCACCTCCTCAGGCATCTCCGCCTTGGCGATCTTTTCCTTGAACTCGTCCACGTCTCCAGTGCTGTCGTCCAACTCGCCAAGTTCCTCTTTGATCGCACGCAGCTGCTGGCGCAACACATACTCTCGTTGGTTGCGCCCCATCTCCTCCTGGACCTGGGTGTTGATCTTCTCGCGAACCTTGAGGACCTCGAGTTGCCGCGAGAGGAAGGCCAACACCTTGCGCAGCCGCTCTTTGAGATCGAAGGTCTCGAGGATCTCTTGCTTCTCCTCCACCGAGAGGTCGAGGTTTGATGTGGTCAAATCTGCGAGTTGCCCAGGGTCTGCGACGCTGTCCACTAGCGCCGCTGCCTCCTTGGGCAACTCAGGCATCAGCTTGACAACGCGCTTGGCGATATCTTTGAGGTTGACCACCAAGGCATCGAGCTCCACGTCCGGTTTCGAGAGATCCGGAAGGGGCTGAACCTTGGAGATGATATAGGGATCGCGCTGCGTGTACTCCAACATGCGTATGCGTGAAACGCCTTGCAGGATCACACTGAAGTTATCCTTGGCGAGCTTGATAACCTTCAGAATCCGCGCTGCACATCCAACGGTGTAGAGGTCTGTATCCTGAGGGCTTTCAGTGCGTGCGTCACGCTGCGTGAGGATACCGATCACGGGACGTTCTTTGCTGATCGCCTCCTCCACCAGGCGCACGGACTTTTTTCGTCCCACGTCGATGGGGATGATGCTCCCTGGAAAAAGCACAGAGTTGCGCAGGGGCAAAACCGCGAGCAACTCGGGGATCTCGACGGGCCCCTCGGCTGAGGAACCTTTCTGTGCGAACATCGAACGCTCCTTGGATTCGTGCAAAACTATGCTGTGACCACCTAAAAAGTCAAGGACTTACCATGTCCAGCACTTCCGAGAAGGCAGTTTAGGGGCAACGGCCCAAAACCGGCACACACTGGGGCAAAATGCGACTGGTGTCACAGTGGTAGCCTTCTTCACAAGAGCTCAAAGAGCAGTCACGCCCACAGCCTAGCCCATCGTCGAGGGGCAGGCAGTGGTCATTTGGCCCCCCACAATCTGCATCCGCAGCGCAGGGGCTACAGAGAGCGCCCCCCCGCAAGCGGCACATGCCTACAGCTGGATCGCAGACCAAGGGTGTGGGGCATTGGGCATCATCCTCACAGGGGTCAGGGGCTCCGCATTCTCCCTGGATGCAAGCCTCTGTGGGAAAACAGTCGGCATCACCAGCACACCCTCGCCGGCACGCTCCCTCTCGGCAGACGAAATCCAAGGGGCAAAGAAGGTCATCCAGACAACTGGGCCGAACCTGACATTGCCCCAAGAGAACGCTACAGATCTCCCCTAGCAGGCACCCTTGGTCGAAGGTGCAGCTGCGGGTCACAGGGGCGCACACACCCACCAGGCAGCGAAACGCCTTGCCACAGTCCTGATCGACCTCGCATGTTGCGCCAGCATCACGACAAACCCCCGAGTCGTCGCATCGTTGACCCACCATGCAATCAGCATCCTGATCACAGCTGACGCCTAGCACCCAGAAAGTGTAGGGCGAGCGCGGAGCCGGAGGATCCACCAAGAGCTGCTCTCCATCTCTGACCTCGACCCAGTAGCGAATCAGACTGAAGGGTGAGGCTCCGGGAATAGCCCCCTCGAAGACCCCAACACTGACCTCGGACATGCCCACCGCCTGGGGCTCTGCTCCCTCGAGTTGAAAGGTGAGCCGAACGGTGTCCGCCGCCTGGGGATTGTGCAAGAGAACGCGGACCTGGTAAGGGCCCACGGTGTCAAAGGTGTCACCAAGAGTCGTTGTGGAAATGATGGAGGGAGGGTCACCACACGCGATGCTGAATAATGTCGCGAAGAGAACGGTGGCGTAGAGCTTCATCCAGGTCAGCCTAAGCCAAAGCGTGGACCTCAGCCAATTTTATAAGAGGCGACGACGGGGAGTCGGGACCAGCGACCCGCCCGCCGCCGCGGCAGCAGTCTTTTCCTCACGGTGGGCTTCGCCCGCCGTGGGTGGTTTGTTTGTTCCTCGATACGATTGGGGGTTCACTCCTCGATGCGATCGAAAAGAATGCCATCCTCCGAGGGAGCGTACTCGTCATCCAACTCGGCGCGCAGCATCTCATCAACCATATCGTCCACCGAGTTGTAGAGGTTATCCAACTTCCGCAGCTCGTTACGCTCGAAATCGTCGAAGGATCGGTACACTCGGGGGAACATTGTCGCCATTTCAGCCTCCGTATCCGACGCTAGTCGGTATCACTGTCGATGTGGCCAACCTGAGGGTTGGTCCTCTCTGCAGGAAGAACGTGGGAGCACATCCAGCCCCATGCCCGCGCCAAAGATCCATCACGCGGCCAATGCGTTTGCTCGTGGGGGGCGCCTTCTTCAAGCTCTTCCCCCGCCGTGAACCAGCCCTCGATCAGAGTGCCGTCCCCACCCCAGGGCATCTCTGTCGGGTGCGTCTCCACCTTTAATTCGCGGAAATAGTTGGCGAAGGGCAGATCGTCACGTTGATGTTTGGCCAAGATTTCCCACCAGTGCTGTGGGTCGCCTTCACGCCTAGGTGGCTTATGCCTCTGCTCTTCGCGGCTTCTTCGGGTCGACATTGTCATCCCTCCAGCGGCTTGGCCAAGGTGGCGTCTCACTCGACAACCCTCATACGATGTGCTTATAAGTGCTACATGAAGGTAGATATCCTACATGTGGGTTGGTGGTCAAAAAAATGCACGTTTGAAAGCGATGACACGCTTAAACAGCGGTTCTTTTCCCCTATGGCAAATCGTGCTAGACCTGCTCGGCAGAAATTACTGAACCGTTCAGAACCCACATCAGAAGCCCTTAGGGCGGGTTTCTAACCGGTTTCTTGGCATTTCTTTGCCGTCATCTTTCGTTTCTTTTGGTTCGCGACTTGTGCCGCGAACATACGAACACGCACTCGCCAGTAGTCTCGAAAGGAATCGGCCTGTGGCTCGAGTAATCGCTGTGGCGAACCAAAAAGGGGGGGTCGGAAAGACCACCACGACGATCAACCTCGGTGCATCCCTCGCCGTGGCAGAGCAGCGGGTGCTCGTCGTGGATATGGACCCCCAGGGCAACCTCTCCAGCGGTCTCGGCTTCCCCAAGCACCTGGTAGAAGAGCATGTCTACCATGTGCTCACGGGCGAACGGGAAGCTGACGACGTAATCCTCGCAACAGAGCTCGAGTATCTGCACCTGCTACCAACCCAGACTGATTTGATTGGCGCCGAGATAGAGCTTGTAGATGCCCAGGAGCGCCACCTACGGCTCTCCCACGCGTTTGCTACTCTTGACGACGCCTACGACTACATCCTCATTGATTGCCCTCCCTCCCTCGGCCTCTTGACGCTCAACGCCCTCGTGGCAGCCGAGGCGGTGCTCGTGCCACTTCAATGCGAATACTACGCCCTCGAGGGCTTGAGCCACCTCTTGGCCACCATTGACCGCGTCCGTGGCAGCTACAACCGCGGGTTGGCGCTAGAGGGCATCTTGCTCTGCATGTATGACAAGCGGATGAATCTCACCCGGCAGGTCGCACAGGAGGTGCGCGACCATTTCGCAGACAAGGTCTTCTCCACGGTCATTCCCCGGAACGTTCGCCTTGGTGAAGCCCCCTCCTTCGGCAAACCTGCGCTGCTCTATGACATCGAAAGCAAGGGCGCTCTGGCCTACCTCGACCTCGCTACAGAGCTGCTCGAGGAGCATGAAAAGGCCCAGAACAAACCACGCCCCGCCGCTCCGCGCCGGCGCCGGCGACGTGCTGTGAGGCGAGGATGAGCCGCAAAGCTCTCGGTCGCGGCCTCTCCGCGCTGATCCCGAGTGAGCCCAAGTCCAAAGCGAGCACGAACTTGGAGCCCGGGGCGCCCCCACCACCCCCGAGCGCTGGCGACTATTTCCTCTGCCCTATTGAGCGCGTGCACCCACAGAAGGGTCAACCCCGCCGCTTCTTCGACGAACAACGACTCGAGGAGCTGGTGCAGTCAATTCGCGAGCAAGGCCTCGTACAGCCCCTCATCGTCCGCACAGATCGCAACGGCGACTTCACGCTCATTGCGGGTGAGCGCCGCTGGCGCGCGGCCCAGCGGGCAGCGCTGCACGAAGTCCCTGTGGTCATACGCGACGCCAACGATCAAGAAGCCTTCGAGCTCGCGCTCGTGGAAAACCTGCAGCGTGAAGACCTCAACCCCGTCGAAGAGGCCGAGGCCTTTCAACGGCTCATCGACGACGTGGGCTACACACAAGACGAAGTAGCCGCACGAGTGGGTCGTGATCGATCCACCGTCGCCAACAGCCTGCGCTTGCTCAAGCTGCCTGAGGTTGCGCAACGAGCGCTCATCGCAGGCCTGATCAGCAGCGGGCATGGTCGCGCCCTCCTCGCCCTCGACAAGCCACGCCAGATCCAACGTGTGCTCAAGCAAGTGGTCGACAAGCGGCTCTCAGTACGAGAGGCGGAGAGCCTCGTCCGGAAGCAACGCGCTGACGCGAAACCCGCCAACGCGGCCCCCTCCGCCAACATGCAGGACTTGCAAGAACGGCTCAGCCGCGGCCTTCAGACACGTGTGCGGCTGCATGGTAGCGGCGAGCGAGGACGCATTGAGATCCGCTATGGATCCCTCGACGAACTCGACAGGCTGCTCGAGGTGCTCCTGCCTTGAGCCTCGAGGGCAAAGACACACGCCATCACCCCCGCGTCCCCTTGGTGATGGAGGTGGGCTTCCGCTCCACTGGTTCCTTCTTGGTCAGCTACTCACTCAACCTCTCCAAAGGGGGCTTCTTCCTGGAGACCGATGAGAAGGTGCCCGTAGGCACCCGCATGACCGTGCGCTTCACCATCCCTGGCGCTGATGCTCCTGTAGAAAGCTCAGCCACCGTCGCTTGGACGCAACCTGCGAACGACAAGACCCACGCCCTCGCCGGGCTGGGGCTAAAATTCGAGGAGTTGGAGCAGTCCATCGGCGGGCGCATCGACACGCTAGTCCGCGGCTTCACGGGCGTCACCATGCTCGCCGTAGCCGAAGACACGCCCTCCATGGAGCGCCTGAGCCAATATCTGAAAAATATCCTCACCTGCAAGGTCGTGCTCGAGACGGCCCGGGAGGTGAGCGAGGTGGGCTTCATTGAAGCACCTGATCTGGTGCTGATCGATCTCGACTCTGCGGGCCCTGAAGGTCTGGCCGTGCTGAGCGCGTCCGAGCGTACCGTGCCGCCCGTTCCGGTAGTTGCCATTGCACGCCACCCTCGGGCACGCACCGAGGCGACCCAGCGAAACATTGCCGGGGTCCTCGACAACCCACCCGTTTTCAATAAGCTCCGTAAAGCGGTTTTGGCCGCGTTAGCGCGCCCCACTGCCCGCTGAGCGCTCTGCACCGCAACTGCGTTCCGCTGCACAACAAGGGAGGGTCACATGGCTGAGTTGATGGATGGCAAAGCACTAGCCAAAGAGGTCAAACGTGCGCTCAAACAGGAGGTCGCCCAACTCATAGAACAAGGTGTCACGCCTGGGCTCGCAGTGGTACTCGTTGGGGAGGACCCAGCCTCGGCGGTCTATGTGCGCAGCAAGACGCGCACCTGCAAGCGCCTAGGCCTGGCGCATTTTGATCACGTGCTCCCCGCCGAGACCGGCCAGGCGCAGCTCATGGCCCTCGTGGACGAGCTCAACGCCGACACGCGCGTGCACGGAATCCTCGTCCAGCTCCCCTTGCCCAACACCATCGACGAAGCGACCGTGCTGGAGCGCATCGATCCGCGCAAGGACGTGGATGGCTTTCACCCAGAGAACCTGGGGCGGCTGATGATCGGTGAGCCACGCTTCGTGCCCTGCACCCCCGCCGGGGTGATGCGGCTTCTGGACGCAGGGAACGTCGACTATGTCGGCAAGCACGCTGTGGTGGTAGGGCGCAGCCGCATCGTCGGAAAGCCTGTCGCCCAACTACTCCTCGCCCGCCACTGCACCGTGACCATGGCGCACTCACGCACCCGCGACCTCGATGAGGTGGTGCGCAGCGCCGACATCGTCGTGGCAGCGGTGGGACGGGCAGAGCTGGTCAAAGGCGATTGGATCAAGCCCGGCGCAGCCGTCGTCGACGTGGGGATCAACCGCGTCGGAGAGAAGCTCGTGGGCGACGTGGCGTTCGAAGCCGCTGCCGAGCGCGCAGCGCTGATCACCCCTGTCCCTGGTGGGGTCGGCCCCATGACCATCGCGATGTTGATGGAGAACACGGTGAGCGCGGCGAAGCTGACGCTTGGCTAGGCGCGC
>JAFCZD010000661.1 GCA_019314525.1 Deltaproteobacteria bacterium | reverse complement strand
GGAAGATCTCTTCTTCTTGCTCTCTCGGCGTGGTGTGGCTTCTTCCATCCCGCACGATCACGTTGTGCAGGCTGAACCCGATACGGAACTCAAGGATCGCGTGCCTGCTGCGGTGGCACGTCGTTTTGGTGTGTTCCCCATGGAGATCGACTCCAGGAGCAATCGCCTGGCGGTGGCGATGGTCGACCCCGCAGATCCTGAGACAGTGGAGCGTCTGCGGCGGGCCGTTGGTGTTAGTGAAGTGCGTAGCTATTTGGCGCGTTATTCGACCATCGTTACAGCCATTGAGCGGGCCTATGTGAGCGATGGTGGAGAGCGGGTCCCCGGGCATAATACGCGCGAGTTGGAGCGGGGGGACACTCAGGTGGAGTTGATCCCAGGAAAGGTTTCGCTGGATCCTAGCCTCTTTCGTGAGATGGAAGCGATCTCGCCGGCGATGGCCAAAGACTCAAGGCGCAGCCGAACGATACCAACACCGCAAGTGAGTTCACCACGACGTGTGCAGGTCACGAAACCAGCGGCGAAACCAGCGGTTAATTTAGTTGCGAAACCGGCCGTGGATGAGAGCGTGACTCATGTGCGGCGGATCCCCACGTCCACCGCCCCTGCTTCTGCCCCTGCTCCCCTGGCTGCGCTCTCGTCAGCCGTTGGTGTTCCTGCTGGGCCTTCTGTGGCTCCTGCGGCTCCTGCTGTACCGCCTCCACCGTCTTCTGTGGCTCCTGCTGGGCCTGCTGCCGTCGAGCGGCGTCGTGATGGTGGGGGGGGCGTGACGCGTCGAAAAGATGGGTCGCACCCGCAAATGCCCGAGCTACCGCCTGAAGTGTTGAAGGCGAGGGCATCCGGAGCTGGTGTGTCCAAGCCCAGCGCGGCTCAACCCAGCGCGGCTCAACCCAGCGCGGATCAACCCAGCGCGGATCAAGAACCCGATGTTGGAAGTTACGCGGAAGACGCAGCTGCCCATCGGGGGCGAGACGCGCACCGAGCCACACCCCGCGAGCCTCGCCGGAGAGGACGAGCTGGGTCGTGTGCTGGAGGCGGCTGTGGGGGTCTTGGTGGCGATGCTCGAAGAGCGCATCGAACCAGGATCGGCTGTCGCGAAAGAGTTCGTGTATTTGACGCGGATTACGGGCCAGGAGGCAGGGCTGGGGGAGCGCGGGGTGCGCGGGGCTTCTATCGCTGCGTACCTCCTTGGCTTGGATGTGGTGCTGCGGAAGGCTCAGGAGTTGGCGCCCACCACAGACGTCGCACTGGTGTTTTCTCGGGAGCCACATGAGGTCGGAGTGCTCAACTCGACGCTTCGGGCCTTGGGTGGCTGGACGCTAGGCCTGGGCGACCCCCAAGACAAGGTGAAGGAGCCTGGCGTGGCCTTTCGCGTGACGCGCATCGTGGCTGACTTTCTGGCGCTGCGATCCTCTGATGTGGATGCGGACCTCGACACTATTTTTCAGTTGCTCAGAACGGGCGGCGCAGACGCCTTCTTGATGGACGCGCTCGAGAGAGCTGTCAGGAAGTCTGAGTCCTCACATGATACTGAGCCGCGCAAGATGCGCGAGAGCGGATTGGTTGGAGCGGAATGAGTAAAGAGATCTTGCCAGCATTGACCTTCGACGACGTGCTGCTTCAACCGGGATACAGTGAGGTGCTGCCTTCCGACGTCGACCTTCGAATGGAACTCGGTCGAGGGATCACCCTCAATATCCCACTGGTTGCAGCGGCCATGGACACCGTCACCGAGGCTAGCGCGGCGATTTGCATGGCTCGTGAGGGGGGGCTGGGTGTTGTGCATCGCAACCTCTCCCCCGTTGATCAGGCGCTCCAAGTGCTGCAGGTCAAGAAGGCCGAGACCGGGATGGTGGTAGACCCATTGACCGTGGGGCCCGAGCATAAGTTAGGGGATGCCATCGCGTTGATGCGTGAGCACCACTTCTCAGGGTTACCCGTGGTGAAAGAGGGCCGGCCCGTCGGGATCCTCACCAACCGTGATGTTCGCTTCGAAAAAAACCTCGATCAGCAGGTGCGCGATGTCATGACGCGGGATCTCGTGTTGGCCCCCGAGGGCGTGGCGCTGGAAGAGGCCAAGGGGCTCCTCCACAAAAACCGCATCGAAAAGTTGCTGGTGGTTGATGACGTTGGTGCGCTCAGAGGATTGATCACCACAAAAGATCTAGAGAAGGCCGAGCGCCACCCACGGGCTGTGAAGGATGAACGTGGGCGGTTGAGGGTGGCTGCAGCTGTAGGCGTTGGAGTCGATCGCGAGGAGCGTGTCGCGCGGCTGGTGGAGGCCGGCTGTGATATGGTGGTCGTGGATACGGCCCATGGCCACTCGCGTCGCGTGCTCGATACAGTGCGTGATGTGAGGCAGGAGTATTCAGACCTCCTTATCGGCGCCGGAAATGTGGCCACCGCGGAAGCGACGGATGCCCTCGTGGATGCCGGCGCAGACGTGATCAAGGTAGGGATCGGGCCCGGGTCGATCTGCACGACGCGCGTGGTCACGGGGATCGGTGTCCCTCAAATGACCGCCATCTTCCAGTGCGTATCAGCGGCGAAGCGCCGGGGCGTGAAATTGATCGCTGATGGCGGCATTAAATATTCGGGTGATATCGCCAAGGCTCTGGCAGCTGGCGCCCATATGGTGATGGTAGGGAGCCTTTTCGCCGGTACGGATGAGGCACCAGGGGAGCGGGTGCTCTATCAGGGGCGTAGCTACAAAGCCTACCGCGGCATGGGAAGCCTAGGGGCGATGCGGCAGGGGAGCCGAGACCGCTACTTCCAGATGAACGTCACAGATGACGCCAAGCTCGTCCCCGAGGGGATCGAAGGCCGGGTACCCTATCGCGGATCATTGGCGGATACAGTCTACCAGCTGGTGGGAGGGCTTCGTTCGGCTATGGGCTACATTGGAGCGGCCACCCTTGATGAGCTGGCAGAAAAGGCTCGTTTCGTGCAAATGACAGCAGCTGGGCGCCGAGAGAGTCACGTGCATGATGTGATCATCGTTAAGGAAGCGCCCAACTATCGTGTCGAATAGCAGCCGATGGGCTACCGCCGCTGGCAGATTTGTCGCGCCTTCTCCAGGGCAGCTTCCATGGTGGGTTCCTGAGACACCACGTTTGTGTGCTCGCTGCCGCATCGCGGGCAAATATGGGCGCTAGCGACCTCTAGCTCAGCGAACGCGTGGTTACAGCCCTGACATTGTCGTACGTGTCGTTGGTGCATGACTCCTCCATTCCCCGAAGTCCCCCTCGAGCCAACCTCGATAGCCTTTATAAACGTGACCGATTTCTCGCGACGCGCCAGTTCTCGTTAGTTGGCGGTTGCCCAATAGCGCGGCTGAGACTTTTCGCAAGGGCGAACTTGATTCACGGATGAGCCTATCATGTTCGGAAAAAGGTCGTATTAAGGAGTGACCTTAGGGCTCACGAAGAACTTCTGCGATCACGTCAGCGGCTCTGTGGCAGGCGGTGCTATCCACGTCGAGGTGGGTTACTGCCCGTAGTTGGCGTTCACCAAAAGGGCAAAGAGCGACGCCACGTCGCTGGCAGCGACGCAGCACTTCTTGCAGAGGGGGAGCCCCGGCGCGGAGCTCAAAGAGCACAATATTTGTTTCCACTGCGCTGAGATCGAGAGAAATCGCGTCGACATTCGTCAGGCGCTGAGCCAGCAGCTGCGCGTTCGCGTGGTCGTCTGCAAGGCGGCTCAGGTGGTGTTGGAGGGCGTAAAGGCCTGCGGCCGCGAGGATCCCCACCTGGCGCATGCCTCCCCCGAGTCGCTTGCGCCAGCGCAACGCGTTGGCGATGAACGCTTTGGTCCCCGCCAGGACGGATCCCACAGGGGCACCCAGGCCTTTGCTGAGGCATATGGATGCGCTATCGGCGAAGCTCACGAGTTCGTGCGGCGGGCGGGCCGAGGCAACGGATGCGTTGAGTAAGCGTGCGCCATCGACGTGCACGCTTAGGCGCATGCTATGGGCCAAGGTGCCAATCTTGCGTGCCTGGTCGAGGGGGAAGATGCGCCCCCCACCACGGTTGTGGGTGTTTTCGAGCCACACGAGTCGTGAGTGGGGTGTGTGAATATCGCTCGGCCGGAGCACATGAGCCACCTGATCAGCTGAAAAGGTGCCGTCTTCTCCCAAGGCGATGAATTGGATGTTGGCAA
>JAFCZD010000660.1 GCA_019314525.1 Deltaproteobacteria bacterium | reverse complement strand
GCCTCCGTCGGGTTGCAGGCAGTCAGCGTCGCTGATCTCGATCTTTCCTTCTGCCTTGAGCTTGCGGCGCAAGGCCTGGCGCAGCGCGGTGTTGAAGAAGAAGGCCTGGAGCGCCGGTGCTGGCCCGTTGATGGTCATGGAGACCGAGGTCATGGGGCTCGCGAGATCGAAGCCGGCGTAGAGCGCCTCCATGTCGTTGACGGTGGCGATGGAGACTCCGGAGTTGCCAACCTTTCCCCAGATGTCGGGGCGAGGGTTGGGGTCTTCGCCATAGAGGGTCACGCTGTCGAAGGCGGTAGAGAGGCGCTTGGCATCGGAGTGACGGCTGAGGTAGTGGAAGCGCTTATTGGTGCGCCAGGGGCCTCCTTCTCCTGCGAACATGCGCGTGGGGTCCTCGCCGCTGCGCTTGAAGGGGAAGACACCCGCGGTGAAGGGAAACTCCCCAGGGACGTTCTCGGTGAGCCGCCAATAGAGGATGTTCTGCCAGTCCTCGTAGCGCGGCAGGGCGACCTTGGGGATGGCCAGCTGCGAGAGGCTCTTGGTGGTGTTGTCCACCTCGAAGGTCTTGCCGCGCACCTGGTAGCTGTACTTCTCGCCCGCGTAGCGCGCCCGAAGCGCGGGCCACTCATTGAGCAGCTTGCGACAGCGGCTGTCCAGGCCTTCGGCCAAGGAGTTGAACGCCTCCATCAGGTATTGAACATGCTCTGGGGCGGCCTCCAGGTGCTCTTTATCGTAGAGTTCGAGGGTCGGTGCACCCTCGTCGCTCTGGAAGTGGGCGATGCTCTTTTTTAGCGCCCAGAGTTTGGCCGCCAGCTCTGCTTGTTCTGCTGCCCAGCTCTTGTACCCGCGTACGGTGTCGGCGATCTCCGATAGGTAGCGCACACGCCGGGGGGGGATGATGTGGTGTCGGTCGGGCAGGCCCACGGGCAGGTCGGCCGTGTAGCGCCCTTCGAGGTGGCGGCTGGTTTTGTCGCTCAGCTGCTGCAGCAGCTTGACGTAGACGTGGTTGGCGCCCCGATCATTGAATTGGCTCGCCATGCAGGCGTGGACGGGCATCTCGTCGACGGGCTCATCAAAGCGCTCGTGCTCGCGCTGATAGGCCTTGCGCACGTCGCGTAGGGCGTCCTCGGCCCCAGCGCGGTCGAATTTATTGAGCACCACCATGTTGGCGAGATCGAGCATCTCAATCTTTTCCAGCTGAGATTGGGCGCCAAACTCGGGGGTCATCACGTAGACCGCCACGTCCACCATGTCGACGATGGCGGCGTCGGCTTGGCCGATGCCCGACGTCTCGGTGATGATCAGGTCGAAGCCCGCCAGCTTGCAGATATCCATCGCGTCCGAGAGCGCCGAACTGACCTCGCTGCCCGAGCTGCGGGTGGCCAAAGAGCGCATATAGACGCGCCCACCCTCATCGCCGTTGATGCAGCTCAGGGAGTTCATGCGGATGCGGTCACCCAGCAGCGCTCCACCCGTGCGGCGCTTGGTGGGGTCCACCGAGAGCACTGCCACGTGGTGTTCGGGGAAATCATGCAGGTAGCGTCGTACCAGCTCGTCGGTGAGGGTGGACTTGCCAGCGCCGCCGGTGCCGGTGATCCCCACCAGCGGGATCTTTTTGGGCAAGTGGTCTTTCGTCAGCGTCTCGAGGGTCTGGGCGAGGCGTGCCTTCATCAAGGTATCAGCCTGAGCTGCCTCTGCGAGGGTGATCAGCCGCGCCAACTTGGGCCAGTCGCCCGTCTCCAGCCCGTCGCTTTGGCCTTCGGGCATGTCGAGGTCCAACGTGGGGTAGTCACAAAGCTGCACGATCTCGTTGATCATGCCCTGGAGGCCCATCTCACGCCCATCTTCGGGGTGGTAGATGCGCGTGATGCCATACGCTTCGAGTTCGCGCTTTTCCTCGGGGATGATCGTGCCGCCGCCGCCGCCAAAGATCTTGATATGACCACAGCCGCGCTCGGCGAGCAGATCATACATATACTTGAAAAACTCCATGTGGCCGCCCTGGTAGCTGGAGATGGCGATCCCCTGGGCGTCCTCTTGCACCGCGGCGTCGACGATTTCGCGCACGGAGCGGTTGTGGGCGAGGTGAATCACCTCAACCCCCGTGGCTTGCAGGATGCGGCGCATGATGTTGATCGCCGCGTCGTGGCCATCGAAGAGCGAGGCAGCGGTGACGATGCGCACTTTTTGAGTGGGTGTGTAGAGCGGAAGCTTGGCGGTGGCCAAGGCGGTGGACATGACGGCATCCTCCTCGGGCATCTGTGACAGCGAGCCCTTGGATCCTCTACCATAAATCGAGGCGGAAGGGGCGCTAGCGCTCGTGCTAAGCTGCCCCTGTGGTATCCCAAAGCTTTCGAGCAATCCTTCTGATGCTTTGTGCGGGTCTTGCGGCCTGTGACGCGGGTTCATCGGCCCTCAATGATGGTGCGCTGGACGTCGCCAGCGATGGCGCACAGGACGCCCAGGCCGACATTGAACTCGACGTCCAATCACCCGATCGGAGCCTCGACGGCACCGACCTCGCAGATCTTGCAGACCTTGGAGATCTTGGTGATCTCGGCGATGGTCTTGCGTCCCAGGATGCCAGCGCTGATACGCCTGAAGGCGAAGCCAGCCCAGTAGATTTGGCCCTCTCCGCCCGCGCCGATGTCACTCTGCTTCGAGAGCCCTCCGAGGCCCTTTGCCGCGCCGCTCGCTTCTTCTACCTCGCTGAACTTGAGCAGCTCTATCTTTCGGGGGCCGCCATCTGCGAGGCTGTGGGTGCCGACCTCTGCCTTGGCGTGACCTCCCTGGGGGAGGGTATTTGCCACGCCGGCGGTGCCTCGCTCTGCAATGGTGTCACTTCCCTTGGTGAGGGCATCTGTCGCGCCAACGAGGGCGTGCTCTGCAGCACGGTAGCGTCCGTAGGCGAGGGCATCTGCCGCGCGGGTGGTGCGAGCCTCTGCGGGGGTGTTACCTCTGTGGGCGAGGGCGTCTGCCGGGCGGGCGGTGGCAGCTTCTGTGGCGACGTGAGCAACCTGGCCGAGGGCATCTGTCGTGGCTGTGGGGCGAGCCTCTGCGCGGGTGTCACGAGCCTCGGCGAGGGCATCTGCCGCGGTGCTGGCGCCAGCCCCTGCGCGGGCGTGTCGAGCGTGGGGGAGGGCCTCTGTCGAGCTGGCGGTGGCCTAGCCTGTAGTGGCGTCGTCGACCTACGCGAGGGCATCTGTCGCGTACCGGGAGAGAGCGGTTGCACCAACAGCCGGGTGGA